>ATTF01000009.1 GCA_000419545.1 Candidatus Pelagibacter ubique HIMB058 | reverse complement strand
TTAATTTTAAATGCAATCAGAGACAATGAAGACAAAGCAGAAGCAATGGGTATTCAAACTATGAAATATAAAATTACCGGTTGGATGTGTTCAGCGTTTTTCTGCGGACTTGCTGGAGGAATTATGGGTGGATTAATTGGTTATATCGACTCGACTGATGTTGCATTTGATGGAAGAGAAATGGGAGTGTTCATGGTTTTAATGGCAATCCTTGGAGGTAAAGGAACTTTATGGGGACCAGTCATTGGAGCAACTTTATTCCATATTTTTAAAGAAGGTTTATGGACTTTAATATTAGGTTGGCAATACGTTGCACTTGGGGTTTTAATTGTAGTGATCGTAATTTATTTCCCAGAAGGTTTAATGGGATGGCTAAGAGAAAAATATCCTGAAAGATTTGGCGAAGTTATAGATGAAAAAGATAGAAAAGCATCGGTAGAATTAAAATGAGTATATTAGAAGTTAAAAACGTAAGTAAATCTTTTGGCGGGGTTAAAGCTAACGTAGATATATCTGTTTCAGTTGAACAAGGATCTATCGTTGGATTAATTGGCCCAAATGGTTCAGGTAAAACAACATTATTTAATTCTATAGTTGGAACTCATCCAATCGATCAAGGTTCAATTGTTTTTGATAATACAGAAGTATCTGAGATGCCTGTGCCTGCAGTTGCAAAACTAGGATTACTTAGAACGTTTCAACAAACAAAAATTTACACAAAACTTAACTGTGTTGAGAACATGTTAATCAGCCACAAAGCCAGTGACTCAGGATTTATTTTTGCAAAAATTCCAGCAGATTTAACAGAAAAAGCTGAAAATCTTTTAAACTTTGTTGGTCTTTATCAAAAAAGAAAACTTAGAGCAGGGGACTTGTCATTTGGACAACAAAAATTATTAGAACTTGCTATGGCTTTAATGAATGAACCTAAAATGCTTTTATTAGACGAGCCAACAGCTGGAATTAACCCAACTTTAATAAACGGAATTATAGATAGATTAATTAAGATTAACTCTGACTATGGAATTACTTTACTTGTAATTGAGCATAACATGAGAGTAATAATGAGCTTAGCGCAAAAAATATTCTGTTTAGCTCACGGTAAAATGCTAGCAGAAGGAACACCTGATCAAATTAAAAATGATAAGCGAGTTGTTGATGCTTATCTTGGAGCACAATAATGGCAAATCAATACGAAGTTTTAGGAAAAGCACCAGGTTTAGAAGAGCTTAATAAACTTTCACCTAATGATGTTCACTTAACTATAAGAGGTTTATCAGCAGGTTATGGTAAAATGGAAATTCTTCATAATTTTGATTTAACAGTAAGCAAAGCACAATCATTATGTTTAATTGGTCCAAACGGAGCAGGTAAGTCTACAATACTTCATTCTATTTATGGTTTTACAAACATCTTTGATGGCAAAATTGAAATAGAAGGAAATGAAATTACTAATTTAACTCCAGCAGAAAAACTAAGTAAAGTTGGAATAGCCTACATTCTTCAAGATAACTCTGTTTTTCCTGACATGACTGTTGAAGAAAATTTATTAATGGGCGGTTATATTAAAGATAAGCAAGACGAAGCTTACGAAGAAGCTGAGAGAATTTTTCAAAAGTATGAGAGGTTAAGAAATAGAAGAAATCAACCCGCAAAAGTTTTATCAGGTGGTGAGAGAAGATTATTAGAAATTTCAAGAGCTCTTGTAATGAAACCGTCAATTCTTTTAGTAGATGAACCATCAATTGGTTTAGAGCCAAGATATATAAATATGGTATTTGATATTTTAAGAGATCTCCAGAAAAACGAAAACAAAACAATTATCTTAGTTGAACAAAATGCTAAAAAAGGATTAGAGTTTGCTGACATAGGGTATGTTTTGGTTTCAGGTCAAACAGCGATTGCTGGTAAAGGCGACGATCTTTTAAAAAATCCTGATGTAGGTAGATTATTCCTAGGTGGTTAATGATCAACCACAAAATCTTTGTCAAAGGTTTAAAATCTAATTTAGGTGTAAGAAGTCCAACCGTTTCATTAGCGGCATGCTTTATTGCGTTAGGTGCTTTACTTAAAGACGCTGGTTTTAATTTACAACAAAGCGCAGCTTCAAGTTTCTTTACTTACGCCTTACCTGGCCAGTTGGTCATGGCCGAGTCTTTACTTATAGGAACTTCATTAATAAATATTTTCATAGCTGTGTGGCTAGTAAACTTTAGACTTTATCCAATGACTGTATCATTATTTCCATTACTAAAACATATATCACAACCTAAATGGAAATATTATCTATCAAGTCACTTCCTTGCTGTCTCATCATGGTTAGTTGCAAAAGATGGTTATCAAAAAATAGATAAGAGATACCGAATAGATTACTGGATTGGAATTGGAGTTGGAACTTGGTCTACTGCAGTTTTAATGACTGTCATAGGATATCTTTTAGCTGATTACTTGAACAAAGATATGATGATTGGTCTTGCAATTGTAAATCCAGTTTACTTTTTTTGTATGATGATTGGCGCAATGAGAAACATAAGTATTTCTATTGCAGTAATAGGCGGCACAATACTTGGTCCGATTGTTTATTTATATTCAACAGAGTGGGCAATATTATATGCAGGGTTAATTGCTGGAACTGTTGCTTTTTTATTTGGAGGTAAAGATGGATCCAAATAATATTATTATCTATGCAATCATAGTCACATCGTTAGCTACTTTTATTTCAAGATTTTTTGGTGCGATTACATCTGAAAAAGTAAGTGTTAAATCAAAAGCTTTTCAATGGTTTAACTGTGTGGCTTATTCAACTCTTGCAGCTTTACTTGGAAGAATGATTGTATTCCCAGCAGGTGTTTTAGCAGATAGCTCTTTAGTTATAAGAGTAGTTGTGTTGATAATTTGTATATCAGTATTTCTTTTTTCTAAGAAAAATTTGGTAATCCCAACAATTTTATCAGCTATGCTTTTAAGTTTTTTTAATTCAATATAAATTTAAATATGTTAAATTTAAATATGGAACCAATATTTGCAATTTTTATTCTTTTGTGGATTGCAGGCCAGTCCTAAGAATAGATGAGTTTTACTATTGAAGATCACAAAGCATCTAACAGAGTTCGTGTAATCAAATTTAAAGAAGCTGATTTAGACAGATTAATCTTTCCCTTTAAAAAACATTCCATTTTATCTTTAGAATACAAACCATTTTCAAGATTTAGCCTAGCAAAAAGTTTAGATGAAGTTTTTGAAAATAAGTTAAGTGAGACTTTAATTAAAATTCTTAATGATCGAAATACAGGAACAGTTATCGTAGAACCTGAAATAAAAAACAAAAAATTCGATAAGGATTTTCTCGTAAAACTTTCAACAGGTCTAGCCTATCTAGTCGGCAATCCTAACTTTGATTCCATGACTGATAAATATTATGCAAGATTTCATGTTAAGCACCAGGATAGTAGCGACTCTTATTTAAGAAAGGCTTATACAAATTTAGATCTTCACACAGATGGAACTTATGTAAATGAAAAAACAGACTGGTTGATAATGACCAAGATGGAAGAACAAAATGTAAGTGGAGGTGAGAGTGTAATTTTACATTTGGATGACTGGGAGCATTTAGATGATTTAAGCAATGATCCAGTAGGACAACAAAATTTTACTTGGGGATCACCTAAAAGTAAAAACGTAGATTATAAAGTTGAACATCCTGTATTTACTAAAGATAAAAACGGCAAACCCACAATTTCTTATATTGATCAATTTCCTGAACCAAAAAATATGGAACAAGGTTTATATCTTCAAAAACTTTCTGATGCGTTAGAAGAAAGTAAAAACAAAATAAGTTTTCCGTTACCAGTTGGTTCAACTATTTTTTCTAATAATTATTTTTGGCTTCACGGCAGAAAAGCATTTAAAGAACACACTGGTTTATCAAGAGAATTACTCAGAATTAGAGGGACCTTTTTTAATTAATTATTAAATTTCTAATAATGCCTAGTTGACTAACCGGGCCTTAAAAGATTTAATACCTGAAATTAATAAATTAATTAACAGGGAGAAAATAATGATTAATAAGTTCAAAAAACTTATCAGCCTAGTTTTTGCAACTGTTCTTTTAACTTCAATCTCATCAACAAGTTTCGCAATCGATAAATTACACTTCGTAATCGGTGGTGGTGCTGGTGGTGGTTGGGATGGAACTGCTAGAGGAACTGGTGAAGCTTTGACTAAAGCTGGTTTTTTAAAAAGTGCTTCATATGAAAATATGTCAGGTGGTGGTGGAGGAAAAGCTCTATCTTACATAATCAATTCGAAGCCTGAAAATACTATATTGGTTCAATCTACACCTTTAGTATTAAGATCAATTACTAGACACGAAGGTTACGTTAAGGGTTCTGGTGTATTATCTTACAAAGATGTTAAACCAATAGCTGGTGTAATTGGTGACTACGGTGCAATCGCAGTTGCTAAAAATTCACCATTTAAAAACTTTAAAGATGTAGTTGATGCTTATAATGCAGATGCTAAGTCAGTAAAAATGGCTGGTGGTTCTGTTAGAGGAAGCATGGACCATTTAATTGGTGCTTTAGCATTCCAAGAAGCTGGTGCTAACCCTAACAACGTAGTGTACGTACCTTACGATGCTGGTGGAAAAGCTTTAGCTGGACTTTTATCTGGAGAGACACAAATTATCTCTACAGGTTTAGGTGAGTTAATGGGTGCAAGAGACCAAGTAAGAATTATTGGTATCACAGCTCCAGACAGAGTAGCTGATGCTCCTGAAGTTCCAACTTTAAAAGAACAAGGATACGATGTTCAGTTTGTTAACTGGAGAGGTTTCTTTGCTCCTAAAAGTATGAGCTCAGCAGATGTTAAGAAGATCGAGAAAATGTTAGGCGATGTTCAAAAAACACCTGAATGGGAAGCAGTAAGAAAAAGAAATGCTTGGGTAAATATTTATAACCCAGGTCGAAAGTTTGACAGTTTCTTAAAAGGTCAAACAAAAGAGATGACAAAGTTAATGAAAAAACTAGGCGTTATCTAGTTGATTAACTTGGAGGGAGAGCAGTGAAAATAAGTCCATCAAAGATTATTTCATTGCTCTTCTTCATTTTTTCAGGATTTTATTTATATACTGCATATCAAATAAGAGTTTTTGCTTTTGATGAGAACGCAGCTTTTAACGCAAGAACTTTTCCGGTTTATCTTGGTTATGCAGGATTAATTTTTTCAGCTCTCTACATTATTTTACCAGAGAGAAAACCATCAAATGTTGACGTATCAATTTTAGAATATAAGAAAACAATTTTATTAGTTGTTCTGATGATTATTTATGGAATAACAATTTTAAAAGCAGGATACTTTTTATCTACGTCGATATTTTTAGTTTTATCTTACATTGTTTTAGGTGAAAGAAGATGGATTTGGGTATTTATTTTATCTTTTCCATTTGTAGCAATATTTATGTATCTCCTCCACGGGCTTTTAAATATTTATTTACGTGATCCATTTTTGAAATACTTAGGAATTATAGGATGATTGAAGGAATACTCATAGGATTAGAAACGGCATTATCAGTAAAAAATTTACTGATGGTAATGATAGGATGTTTCTCTGGAACGATTATCGGAATGCTACCAGGTCTTGGTCCAATGACTGCGATAGCACTAATGATACCGATCACATATGGTTTCGAACCTTCGACAGGTTTAATTTTAATGGCTGGAGTTTATTATGGAGCAGTTTTCGGTGGATCAACGTCTTCAATTTTAATTAATGCACCTGGCGTTCCAGGAACAGTTGCTACATCTTTTGACGGTTATCCAATGGCGCAACAAGGTAAGGCCGGTAAAGCTTTAGCAATTGCTGCTTACAGTTCTTTTGCAGGCGGAACAATTTCTGCAATCTTTTTATTAATAGCTGCACCTAGTTTATCAAAAGTAAGTTTAGCTTTTAGATCTCCAGATTATTTTGGTTTGATGATTTTAGGTTTAACTGCAGTCGCAGCGTTTTCATCAAAAGGTAATTTCTTAAAGGCCATGATGATGGTTGTGTTGGGCCTTATGTTAGCTAGTGTGGGTCAAGATTCATTGTCTGATATACCAAGATTTACTTTCCAAAATATGAATTTAGCTGATGGAATAAGCTTCGTATTAGTCGTTATGGCTACTTTTGCGATGAGTGAAGCATTAACAATTATATTTAAAGGAAATGATCCAACTAAAGCTGCAAAACAAATTTCTTTATCTCAGTTAGGTTCAATTAAATTAGATAAAGAAGAGACAAAAAAAATGGTTACAACTATTCCAAGATCATCTGTTTTAGGCTTTATTATTGGAGTTTTGCCTGGTGCTGGTGCCACGATAGCATCTTTCCTTGCTTATGGAATGGAAAGAAATTTTGTTAAAGACGAAGAAAAAGAAAAATTTGGTAAAGGAAGTGTAAATGGTTTGGCTGCGCCTGAAACAGCAAACAATGCAGCTTGTTCTGGATCTTTTGTGCCTTTACTTACATTAGGTATACCAGGAAGCGGAACAACAGCAGTAATGCTTGGAGCTTTATTAGGTTTTGGTATTCAGCCTGGACCTAGGTTATATCAAACAAATCCAGAGATTTTCTGGTCTGTCATTATGTCGATGTATATTGGGATGGTTGTACTACTTATTTTAAATCTTCCATTAATACCTTACATTGCAAGAGTCCTAGCAACACCTAGAACTTTTTTAATCCCATTAATCTTATTTTTTTCTGTTACAGGTATTTATTTAATTTCATTCAATAATTTTGATATTTACTTAATGATTGGAATAGCGGTTGGTGCAACTATTCTCCGCTTATATGATTTTCCAATGCCACCATTAATACTTGCATTTGTTTTAGGCGGTCTTATGGAAGTAAACTTGAGAAGGTCATTATTAATAAGTGATGGATCTTGGTCGTTCCTTTGGGACAGGCCATTAACTGCAGTAATAATGCTAACAATAGTCTTAATTGTTGGATGGCAAATTTATAAAAGTTTTATTAAAAAAAGATAAAAGAGTTGCATATTTGTCACAAAAAAAACAAGGCTTTTAGCCATTTTTTTCACAAATCGATGTATTTTGTAGTTAATTCGAGTTGATTTGATATCACTTATCTATTAAGAGTCACCTAAAGTTAATTTATTAATTAGGGTAAAATATGAAAAAAATAATAAGCTTATTAAGCCTACTTACACTTTTAAGCGTAACAAGTGTAAAAGCTGAAATGTCTTATGGAATTGGTTTTATGGCTGGTAAATTGTCAGCTAGTGGTACGGAAACTGAAGGTACAGAGTCAGACTCATCAGATAGAGAAAAATCTTTCGATGAAGTTTTTGCTGGAGCTGACGTATTCGTAGAAACTGAGCTATCTAATGGCTACACTGTTGGTCTATCTTATGTACCAGTGGATGTAGAAATTGGAAGTGGAGAAAGGGTAGATTCTTCCGCAGGTGCTGATGTAGCAGCTGAGGCAGATACAGGAACAAGAACCGCAAAAGCTGAATTGACAGATCTGTTAACATTGTACACTAACATTCCTTTTGGAAATGAGGGTGGATACGCGTTAGCAGGATTGCATTACACAAAAGTAAAAACAGCTGAAACACTACCGAACTCTAGCTATGGCGACGAAAATATTTACGGCGCTCAACTCGGAGTTGGAAGCAAAAGAGGAAACAAAAAATTTGAAATTTTTTATTCTAAATTTGAAGATATAGAAATTTCTTCTACAGGCGGTAACTCTAACTCAATTAAAGCAGACGCTGACGCTTTAACTGTAAGATACTCAATAGGTTTTTAATAAAAACTAAAAAATTATAAACCTGCGATATTTATCGCAGGTTTAAACTTACTAAAGTCTCACGTATTTCTTTTCTCTCTCAATAGCCCATTCTTTTGTTCCATTAGCTACGATGAATAAAAATCCGCCAGCTAAGCCAATATTTTTTAGAAAAGCTATAGTCTGCATTTGATCGTTGAAATCAAAATGAAATATGAAAGCTGTCGCGATACAAAAGATTGCAAGTAACCCAGCAGATAGCTGAACACATCCAACCGGTAATTTTATATTTCATAGTTTGAATACCCATTGCTTCTGCTTTGTCTTCATTGTCTCTGATTGCATTTAAAATTAATTTAAATCTTGATCCGTAAATATATTTAACGAAAACAAATGCTGCGATAAGTAATACAAAACTTAAAAAGTAGAAAAACTCTCCTCTTGCTTCATTGTCTACTATCTCTGCTGGGAACGGAGGTGTGGTAAATCCTTGACCTGCTCCAATGATTTCTATTCCACCTGCGATTTCACCACCTGCAATTCCTAAACCTAAAGTACAAATGGCAAAGTAATGACCTCTCAAACCTAAAATTGCATAACCAATGGCACCAGCCACAAGAGTTGGAACTATAGCTGCAACTAATAAACCGACACCCATACCTTGAAAGTATTGTGCTGTAGTATGAACAAATGTTTTCTCTCCACCGCTTTCAGTCCATTCTGCTAAAGGAAAAAACATTCCAACTTGAACTGAGGCACATAAATACATTCCAAGACCATAGAAAAGGATATTTCCAAAAGTATTGTAACCCATCTCTCCGCCTTGCAAATTCCAAGTCATAGCTAGAACAATTAAGATACAAAGATATGTAAGCTGAACTTTATATGCAGAAAATATAAATGGAGCAAAAAGCCCAAAAATAATTAAGGCTGAATATAAAATTAGATCTTTTTGTTTTATCTTGCTCATTTACTTTAAATACTCCCTTTTTTTCGCAAGTTTAAATCTTCTATAAACTAATATGAAAACTAGTAACAAGAACACTGCACCAATTCTAAATTCTGTACCTAAAATATAATCTGCAAATTCTTCAAAAACTCCTAAGCCCATACCTGAAAGTGCTACTGCTGGTAAATTTCCAAGTCCTGCAACAATTACAATCATGAAAGATCTAACTGTATATGGAAGTCCTACATACGGGTGAAGAGTTAAAGTTATTGCAATTAAAGCTCCAGCAATTCCACATAGTGCTGCGTTAATACCAAAAGTTGCAGCATAAACTTTTTCAGTATCTACACCTAAAATTTTTGCGGCTCTTGCATTTTGCGCTGTTGTTGAAATATGAAATATGAAAGCTGTCGCGATACAAAAGATTGCAAGTAACCCAGCAGATAGCTGAGCTTTGTAACCAACGATGATAAATAAAGGTAAGATAATCTCTAAAACAATAGTTGGATATAAAAGCATTCCTGGAATACCAAAACCTTCCATCCAACTCATCGTACCATCAATACTAAAAATTTTATTATAAGCTGATATTAAGAATAGAGCTGAAATTAATAATCTTGCAATCAGGTCGACTAAATTTGACATGCGAATTTATTGCTTAATTATTATTAAAAGTCAAAACAGGGATTGTTTAATTTAGGTTTTTTTAGAAATAATTTTTAAAATTACAGGAACTATGAACAAAATCATTAGCAATCTAATTATATGATGGAAAGATACGAACTCAGGATCAAGATCAAAGAAAATTGCTATCACTGCCACCTCATAAATTCCACCAGGGCAATATGAAAGTAGCAACGTAAAGAAATTTTTGTCTATTAACAAACTAGCGACCAAGGCTGCTATGAGGCCTAAAACCACTAACAGAAAAGTAGCAACAAAACTATGTAGAGCGTTTCTACCTATTTCTCCAAAACTTTTATCGGCAAATCTACATCCAACAGAGGAACCTAATATTAATAAACAATAATCAATTATATCTGCTGAAATTTGAAATGAAGCTATTTCAGTAATTTGCAAAATACCGCTAGCTACTAAAGTTCCAGATAATAAAGCAGCTGGAACTTTTAACTTATCAAAAAAAATTATTAAGACTATTGAAGAAGCAATCAGGATTAGTAATTGAGATATATTTTGTTTTTGAAGAACTTCTTCTACAACTTTAATATTTTCTACTTCATAAAAACTATTAACGATAAAAGGAAATACAGTTACAATTATTATTAGTCTTATAAGATGTGATATTGCTACCTGGCTAAGATCCGTTTTTTCATCTTCAGCTAAAATCATAAGCGGTCCTAAAGCACCTGGTGCTGCAGAGAAAATTGATGTTTTTTTCTCATATTTTGAAAAATATTGAAGATATTTTGAAACAATTAAAACACTGGTAATAATATAAACTAGCATCACTAGTGAAGTCCAAATCCATTGATGCATCTGTGCAAACAACTCTTTATCAATGTAATTCCCTATGTATAAACCGAGAATGATAAGAATAGATGATAAGACTAATCTTGGCATCTTTACCTTTAACCCCATTAAGGCAGCTAGAGCAGTAATCAACATTGGACCTAAAAACCAAGCAAGAGGCACATTAAAATAATCAGCTACTAAAGCACTTGGTATTGAGACGATAATTACAGAGACAAACTGATAAGAAAATATTTGTTTAAAATTTTCTTTATTAAAGGGAATTGCTTGGTTATTCTGCATGTTCTATGATTTTAGGATTTATTGGCACAGGAAAAATTTCATCATCTGTTATTTTAGGTATTTTTAAATCAAAACTTAATTTTAAGCGAATTTATATATCTTCAAGAAATAGAAACATAGCTAAAAAATTAGCCAAAAAATTTACTAAGGTAAAAATTCTTAATGATAATCAAGAGATTATCGATAAATCATCAATTATTTTTTTAGGAGTTACACCAAATGTTGGAAACAAAATATTATCAAAGCTAAGATTTTCAAAAAATAAAAAAATCATTAGTTTAATTTCAACTATAAACTTAAGTAAATTAAAGCAGGTTACAAAAAATAAGAATATAGTTAGAGCAACTCCTTTACCTCCAATTGAAATTAAAAAAGGACCAGTTATTATTTGTCCTCCAAGTAAATTTGCTAAAAATATTTTTAAACATTTAGGTCAAGTGTTAGAGATTAGAAATGAAAAACTTAGTTATAAGTTTTGGTCTACAGCATCTTTGATGGCAACATATTATGAAATTTTAAATACAAGTTCTAAATGGCTAACAAAAAAAGGTATCAATAAAAAACTTGCTGATACTTATGTTGCAGAATTATTTTTAGCTTTAAGTCAGGATGCTTTAAATAAATCATCACAAGGTTATAAAAAGCTCGTTGCGGACTCACAGACACCAAAAGGCTTGAATATGCAGGTTCTTAATGAATTGAAAAAAGGAAAATTCTTTACTAAGTTCTCTAAAGCTCTTGAAAACGTAAACAAAAGAGTGAGTAAATAAATCATGGAATATTTTATACAACAGTTAGTTAACGGAATTACTTTAGGTTCGATCTATGGACTTATCGCAATAGGTTACACGATGGTTTACGGAATTATCGGAATGATCAACTTTGCTCATGGAGATATTTTCATGATTGGAGCTTTCGTTGCTTTAATTTCATTTATTATATTTGGATTAACTGGTGTAGCTTTACCAGTAATATTATTATTAGTTTTATTAATCGCAATGTTGTTCACTGCTTGCTACGGCTGGACAGTAGAAAAATTAGCTTATAAGCCTTTAAGAGGATCTTTTAGATTAGCTCCACTTATTTCTGCTTTAGGAATGTCAATTGTACTTCAAAACTATGTACAAGTAGCACAAGGTGCAAGAGTGAAACCAATGCAGCCATTAATCTCTGGCGGTTTAGAGTTTTTTAAAAATTCTGAGTTTGTTGTAACAGTAAGCTACTTACAAATTTTTATTGTTGTTTTAACAGTTATCTTAATGGGTATCTTCACTTATTTAATTACAAAGACTGATCTTGGAAGAGCTCAAAGAGCCTGCGAACAAGACCGAACAATGACTGCGTTACTTGGAATTAATGTAGATAGAACAATCTCTATTACTTTTATTATCGGTTCTTCTTTAGCTTCAGTAGCAGGTATGATGTTTGTTTTATATTATGGAGTTATTGATTTTTATATTGGTTTTTTAGCAGGTATTAAAGCATTTACCGCAGCAGTGCTCGGGGGGATTGGTTCATTGCCTGGCGCAATGTTAGGTGGATTATTAATTGGACTAATAGAAACCTTCTGGGGCGGATATGTTTCGCTTGAATATAAAGATGTAGCTGCATTTAGTGTTTTAATTGTTGTTTTGATATTTTTCCCAACCGGATTTCTTGGAAAACCTGATATCGAGAAGGTTTAATGGAAAAGAAAGATATCATTCAATCTGTCAAAGATAGTTTATTCACCGGAATAATTGCTTTAGCTTTATTCGGACCTATTGTTGGCTTAAGAACTGCATCAAAAGGTGAGGGCTTATTTATTACTCCGCAGTGGGGATTAGTTTTTATTCTTGTAGGTCTTTGTATTCTTGGCAGATTTTTAATTAATTTAAACTCAGCTAGAAAAACTGAATTTACTTTCTTTTCAAAGTTCACATCTAAGCTCTCATCTATAACTGAAGAGAAAGCAAAACATTTAGCAATTACAGCAATACTATTCGCTGTTGTTTTTCCATTCTTACCATTCACTGATAGATATTTCATGGATGTAGCCATAATGATTTTAACCTACATCATGCTTGGTTGGGGTTTGAATATCGTTGTTGGTTTAGCGGGCTTACTTGATTTAGGTTATGTTGCTTTCTATGCAGTCGGTGCTTACTCATATGCACTAATCGCAACTACATTTGGTTGGTCTTTTTGGATTTGTTTACCTTTGGCTGGTATCTTCGCAGCTTTCTTTGGAATTTTATTAGGATTTCCTGTTTTAAGATTAAGAGGAGATTATTTAGCAATTGTAACTTTAGGTTTTGGAGAAATTATTAGAATTGTATTAATCAACTGGTACGAAGTTACTAATGGCCCAGATGGAATAACCGGAATACCTAGACCATCATTTTTTGGATTACCTTTCAAAAGATCTCCAGATGAAGGTGAAGCAAGTTTCCATACTTTCTTTAATCTAGAATATTCTACAATGCACCGAATAATATTCTTATATTATTTAATTTTAGTATTAGCTCTAATTACAAACTACTTTACTTTAAAAATAAGAAAACTTCCTGTTGGTAGAGCTTGGGAGGCATTAAGAGAAGACGAGATTGCTTGCAAATCTCTTGGAGTAAATCCTACAAACACAAAACTTACTGCATTTGCAATTGGTGCAATGTTTGGTGGTTTCGCAGGATCATTCTTTGCAACAAGACAAGCATTTATAAGCCCTGAGAGTTTTACGTTTATAGAGTCAGCAATAATTGTAGCTATCGTTGTTTTAGGTGGGATGGGATCACAAACAGGTGTTGTGCTTGCATCAATTTTCTTAATTGGAATAACTGAAATGTTTAGAGATTTAGAACAATTTAGAATGATCGCATTTGGTGGAGCCATGGTTTTAATCATGGTGTTTAAACCAAAAGGAATTCTTGCAAACCGTAAACCTACAATCTTTATGCATGGAGATAAGAAATGAGTAATCTTCTTTCAGTAGAGAATTTAACGATGCAGTTTGGAGGTTTGACTGCGATTGATAATTTAAGTTTTGACGCAAAAAATAATGAAATCACATCGATCATTGGACCTAATGGTGCTGGGAAAACAACCGTCTTTAATTGTTTAACTGGTTTTTACAAACCTACTAATGGTCAAATGTTTTTACATAAAGATGAAGGTAAAATTTCTCTTAGAAAGTATACTGACTTTAAAATTGCTCATGTTGCAAAAGTAGCAAGAACTTTTCAAAACATAAGACTATTTCCTGCAATGTCAGTGTTGGAAAATCTATTAGTAGCTCAGCATAATGAATTGATGGTTGCCTCTGGCTACTCTTTATTTGGTTTATTAAACCTTAAATCTTACAGAGATAAAGAGCAGCTAGCAGTTGATAAAGCAAGATATTGGTTAGATATTATTGGTCTAACAAATAGAGCAGATGATAATGCGGGTGATTTACCTTATGGAGATCAAAGAAAGCTAGAAATTGTTAGAGCCATGTGTATCGAACCTAAACTTTTATGTTTAGACGAACCAGCCGCTGGCTTAAATCCAAAAGAGTCAGCTGAATTAAATAAATTATTAAAATTTATAAAAACAGAGAAAAAAACAGGAATTCTTTTAATTGAGCACGACATGAGTGTTGTAATGGGGATCTCAGATCATGTTGTAGTTTTAAATTACGGAAAAAAAATATTTGAAGGTACAGCTGATCAAACTAAGAACAGTAAAGAAGTCATAGAAGCTTACCTAGGAGTTGATGAATAATGCTAAAAATTTCTAACGTTGAAACTTTTTACGGAAAGATACAAGCACTTCGAGGTGTTGATCTTGATGTAAATCAAGGAGAGATAGTCTCACTTATTGGTTCTAATGGAGCAGGTAAATCAACTTTGCTTATGACTATAAGTGGAGTTAATAAAGCCAAGAGAGGTAATATTGTTTTTAACGGTGAAAATATTGAAAATAGAGAACCACATAAAATTGTAGACCTTGGTATCTGTCAAGTACCTGAAGGAAGAAGAATTTTTTCAAGATTAACAGTAGAAGAAAATTTAAGACTAGGCGCTCACGCTAATGAAAAAGGAAAGTATTTTGAAACCGACATTAAAGAAGTTTACGATTTATTTCCTGTATTAAGTGATCGAAAAACACAAAGAGGTGGAACTCTTTCAGGTGGTGAACAGCAAATGCTCGCAATCGGTAGAGCATTAATGAGTAAGCCAAAAGTTTTATTATTAGACGAGCCATCATTAGGTATAGCCCCTAAACTAGTTAACCAAATATTTATTTCTATTAAGAATATTAATAAGGAAAAAAATGTTACAATTTTTTTAGTAGAGCAAAATGCTAAAAAAGCTTTGGAGCTTGCTGACCGTGCTTATGTATTGGTTAATGGCAAGGTGACCATTAAAGGTTCTGGTCAAGAACTTCTAAAAAACAAAGATATTCAAGCGGCTTACCTCGAGGGTGGGGCAAAAAATTAACATTTTTTCATATTTACAAGTCACAAATTTACGTGTTCAATATTCAGAATTAATTAATTAATTAACAAACAAAGGAAAATATAATGTTTAGAACTTTTAATAAATTTCTTTCATTAATTGCCGCTTCGTTAATGTTAGCAACTGTATCAGCTAAAGCTGAAGTAGTTGTTGCTTCTGCTGGACCTATGTCTGGTCAGTACGCTTCATTTGGTGCTCAGTTAAAAGCTGGTGCTGAAATGTGGTTAAAGCACGTTAACAAAAAAGGTGGAATTAATGGTGAGAAAGTAAAATTAGAAATCGGAGATGATGCTTGCGATCCTAAACAAGCTGTTGCTGTTGCCAACAAATTTGCTGGTCAAGGTGTAGCTTACGTTGCAGGTCACTTCTGCTCTGGTTCTTCAATTCCAGCTTCAGCGGTATACAATGAAGAAGGAATTATCCAAGTTTCACCAGCTTCTACAAACCCAGCTTTAACGGATAAAGGTGGAAAATATACTTTTAGAGTTTGTGGTAGAGATGATCAGCAAGGTGAAGTTGCTGGTAAATTCTTAGCTGACAACTACAAAGGTAAAAAAGTAGCTATCCTTCATGATAAAACTGCTTACGGAAAAGGTTTAGCAGACGCTACAAGAAAGAACATGAAGAAAGCTGGCTTAAAAGAAGCTATGTATGAAGCTTACACAGCAGGTGAAAAAGATTACTCTGCTTTAGTTTCAAAACTAAAATCAAATAACATCGATGCAGTATATCTTGGTGGTTACCACACTGAAGGTGGTTTGATCGTAAGACAAATGAGAGACCAAGGTATGTCTACTAAATTAATTAGTGGAGATGCATTAGTAACAGCTGAATATTGGGATATTACAGGTGATGCAGGTGAAGGTACTTTAATGACTTTCTCTCCAGACCCAAGAAATAACCCTGCCGCTGCAGATGTTGTAAAAGAATTTAAAGCTGCTGGTATTGAGCCAGAAGGTTATGTTCTTTACTCATATGCTGCATTGCAAGTTTTCGAACAAGCTGCAGTTCAAGCTGGATCAAACGACCCTGCAAAAGTTCTTAAAGTAATGAGAAAAGGTAAGTTTGATACTGTAATCGGTTCACTAAGCTTTGATAAAAAAGGTGACGTGAGCTTACCAGGTTACGTATTCTATGAGTGGAGCAAAGGTAAATACAGCGAGCTGTAATTTAATTGCTTAACTAATTTAAAAGGGGGCTTAGGCCCCCTTTTTTATTTATAGAAAGGAAATATTATGAAAATTACTTATGATGATTTTAAAAAGGTTCAAATTAAAGTTGGAACTGTCTTAGAAGTTAAAAAGAATGAAAAAGCTAGAAAGCCTTCATTAGTTGTTAAAGTTGATTTTGGTGACGAGATAGGTATTAAACAATCTTCTGCACAAATAACCCATTACTACAATGCAGAAAATTTAGTTGGTAAACAAGTTATAGGCGTTTGCAACTTTCCAACAAAAAATATTGCTGGAGTAGTTTCAGAAGTATTAGTGCTTGGAGCAATTGAGAAAGATGGAAAAGTTGTCCTAGTGCATCCATCTCAAAAGACTGATAATGGTTTAGATATTGCTTAAATGATATTTGCACTTAAAGCTTTACTCGCTGGATTAATTATTGCCTTTTCTTCTTGGCTTGCTGGCCAAAACCCTAGAATGGCAGGTTTTATAATTGCCTTACCTATGGCTTCATTAATAGCGATCGTGTTTGTTTACTTTGAACATAACAGTGTTGAAAAAACAGTTCTGTATGCAAAAAGTATTTTAGTTGCTGTACCGGTTAGTTATTTATTTTTTCTTCCATTTTTCTTCGCAAAACAATTCAATATGAATTTTTGGATGATTTATGGATCTGGAATACTTCTACTAGCCTTAGGATTTTTCATTCATAAGTATTTTGCGAATTTTTTATAATGAGTTCTGAGACATTTCACTGGAGCTGCAAACATACTTGGTCAAGAAGCGCTAAAAATACGTCATGGTGCTTATTAGGATGTTCCATTGGTGATTTTGGGACAATTTTATTTTTTCAATTAACCAAAATTCCTTTCCCTGTTTTAGCAATTATGACTTTAGCAATAGTAAATGGAATTATTACGAGCATTATTCTAGAAACAATCATTTTAATTAAGCAAAACTTTACTTTTAAAAATGCTTTTAAAACCGCAGTAGGAATGAGTTTAATTTCAATGATCAGCATGGAAGCTGCGATGAATTTAACAGATTATCTTTTAACTGGAGGTGCGATGTTAACCTGGTGGATTGTGCCAATAATGTTAGCAGTAGGCTTTGTAACCCCTTGGCCATATAATTATTGGAGATTAAAGAAGTTTAATCAGGCTTGCCACTAATTAGCTTTTAATTTTAAAATTGTATCTTTTAGTGTTTTGCTAACAACTAATGTGCCTTCAAAATTTGGATGTATTCCATCACTTTGATTTAATTTAGGGTTTAAAGCTACTCCTTCTAAAAGAAAAGGGATCAAAGTTAAATTATGTTTCTTTGCAAGATCAGGATAAATCTTATCAAATTCTTTTTTAAATTGGCCACCGTGAGTAGTTGGCGCATACATACCAGCTAGCACAACTTTAATATTTTTTTCTTTGGCAGCTAATATAATCTTTTCTAAATTTTTTTCTGTTTCACTAGGCTTTATACCTCTAAGCATGTCATTTGCTCCTAAACCCAATATCATCAAATCAATATTAGGTTCTGATAAAGTCCAATCAGCTCTATTTAGACCAGCTGACGATGTGCTACCAGAAACACTTCCATTTACTACTTTAATATTCTGACCAGATTTTTTTAAATCTTCTTCTAGGACAACATACAGGTGTTGTTCACTTGGCAAACCGTACCCAGCCATTAAGCTATCTCCAAATAAAAGAACTTTATCTAATGCATAAGCTTTAATGCTTACTAGACATAGAACGATTATTTTAATAATAAAACTTCTTATCATGAGCGAACTTCTTAAATTAAATCAAGTTAACCTTACATACCAAACAGGTGATGAAAGTATCAAGGTTTTAAAAGATATTGATTTAAAAACAATGAAAAAAGAGACTATTTCTTTTGTTGGGGAAAGTGGTTCTGGTAAGACAAGTTTAATCATGCTTATCGCTGGTCTTGAGAAAGCTACCTCAGGCCAAATTTTTTTTCAAAATAAAGAAATTTCTAGTTTAAGCGAAGATGAAGTATCAGAGATCAGAAGAAAAAATATTGGAATAGTTTTCCAGTCTTTTTATTTAATTCCTAATTACACAGCAGTTGAAAATGTGGCTTTAACATTAGAGTTAAATAATTTCAAAGACCCAACCAACCAAGCAAAAGCAATACTTGAGCGAATGAGATTGAAACATCGATTTAATAATTTACCTAGTCAGCTTTCAGGTGGAGAACAACAACGTGTTGCCATTGCAAGAGCTATAGCTATGAAACCAGAATTAATTCTAGCAGATGAACCAACGGGAAACTTAGATAGTGAAAACTCTGAAATAATTTCAGAAATATTATTTAACTATGTGAAAGAAGAGGGATCATCTCTAATCATGGTTACTCACGATGAAAAACTTGCTGATAAAGCTCAAAGAAAAATAAAAATTAAGGACGGTAAAATTGACTAAGTTTAATGAGCTTAGTTTAGTTTTAAAGTATGCTTTTAAAGATTTAAGCAGAAATTATAAAAAAATTTTCAGTATTATCGTAACATTATTCATTAGCTTATTTATCTTAAGCTCAATTCTTACAATTGAAGACAGTTTAAAAAAAGAACTCAATGACAATGCCAAAGCACTTTTAGGCGGAGATCTTGAGATTGATTATAATAGAACTCAGGGAAATTTAGAATTAGTTGAAAAAGTAAAAGATATAGCAACAGTTTCACAAATGGTTGAGTTCAGCACAATGATTTCAACTTTAGATCGCCCAAATAATCAATCTTTATTTACAAGAATTAAAACAATTGATGAAAAATATCCTTTGTATGGAACAGTAACATATGAACCTGAGGGTGCATTTGATCGTATACATAAAGAGAAGAATACTATTTTAGTAAATGAAAATATTTATAAATCATTAAAATTAAAAGTAGATGAAAAAATAAAAGTACAAGACCAGGTTTTTATTATCGCTGGTATGGTGAAAACCGTTCCAGATGTAAGTGGTTTTGTTGCCTTCGGAGATTTTGCATTAACAGGTAAGCAAACTTTAGATTTAATTAAATTAAATATTGGTAGCTTTTTAAATTATGAATATAAAGTTCGGTTTAATGAAGGTGCTGATACAGCCACTTTAAGAAAAGAAATAAGTGACATTTTTAAAGACGATCAGAAAGTAATTTTAAGGTATCCGGAAAATTCAGCGAGCGGATTGAAAAGAATAATTAATAATTTCTCTCAATTTTTATCATTAGTTTCTATTAGTGCTATGCTTATTGCAGGAATTGGTATCGCTAATACTCTTTTATCTTTTATTAATCAAAACAATATGTCTATTGCAGTAAGAAAAGCCGTAGGTTTTTTCTCTACTAATATAAAAGCTATTTATTATCTCCAGCTATTAATCCTGCTTTCAATAATTACATTAATTTCTTATGCTTTGAGTTTTCTATTTGTGCCAATTGCTAATGTTTATATTTCAAAAGGTTTAGGATTAAGTATTCAGCCTTTATTCTCACTATTTAATCTATTTAAAGTCTTCAGCGTTGGCTTATTAGTTTTAATAATTTTTTCTATTCCAACTATAAACGCAATTGATCAAGTAAAAGCATCTAACTTATTTAGAAATGTTTTTCAGAATTTACAATTTTTCTACTCACGAAAATCAATTATATTCAGCTTAATTTTATTAAGCCTTTTAGTTCTTCTTTTTACTATCGGCTCAGCAAATCCTACATATAGTTTAAGTTACTTCGGGGCATTTTTTACCTGTCTTATTGTTTTCTTTTTATTGTCTAGAGCGATAATTTATTTACTAAGAAAATTAAAAAATAGATCAAATATTCCTCTTAAAGTTTCGATAAAAAATATTACCCAAACTAAAAGCATTACTCCTATTACAATCATGTCTTTAGGATTAGGAGTTACTTTATTACTTACTTTAGCAATGGTAGGCACTAACTTTAAAAGAGAAATAGGAAAGTCCATACCTGAAATAGCTCCAGATTATTTCTTTGTAGGAATACAACAAAATGAAAAAGATACTTTTGTTCAGAAAGTTCTTAATATGGAGAAAGATGTAAATTTAGAAGTTGTTCCGATTATTACTTCTGGAATTACAAAGATTAACGGTAAAGATCCTAAAACATTTATTAAACCGAGCAATGATAGTTACTGGGTTATAAGAAGTGAAAGACGATCTTCATGGTCTGATATTGCTCCTGAAGATAACCCGATAATTGAAGGTGAGTGGTGGGATTTAATGAGACCTAACCAATTACAAATTTCACTAGATGCAAAAGTGGCAAGAGACTTTGGAATTAAAATTGGAGATATTTTTACGTTAAACATTTACGGTAAGCAGATAGACGGTGAAGTAATTAATTTTAGAGATGTTGATTATAGAGATCTAAGCATTAATTTTGCAATGCTGTTTAATCCTCAATATGCAAAAAATATTCCGCATGAATATCTAGCTACTGCAAAATTTAATGATGTCAGTAAATTCAATGAAATTAAAATGATAGATAGCTTACCTAGCTTATCAATAATAAAAATTGCAGATTACTTAACTAAAGTAAGTGCAATTTTAAATCAGGTATTTGTAGCTGTAACTTTAATTTCCGCAATTACTATTATTATAGGATTAATTGTTATCTCAAGTGCAATTATGGTTCAGGGAAAAATTAAAGAATTTCAAAATTTAGTATTTAAGATTTTAGGTTTTTCAAAGAAAGAGATAATTTTTTCATCAGTAATTGAATTTTTAATAATGTTTAAATCAGTTATTCTAATTGCTGTATTATTTGCTGTAATAGGTTCTTATTTTATTATTGAAAAGATATTTGAATTAAATTGGCAATTTGATTTTAAATCTTTAATCATTCTTGGATTTTCAATAGGACTAGTTACATTATTTTTAATAATTATAACGAATTTAAAGTTTTTAAGTCCCAAAGTTTATCCGATGATAAGAAACCAATAGGTTAAGTTATTTTCTTTAAAATTTTATCTTTAAAAATAAAGTGATGAGCTATCACTGCTAGGATATGTAAAATGACTAATGTGATTAGTAAATAATTTGCATAGATATGTACGATATAAAAACTATCTGCTAACTGAAAGTTATCTTTTTCAAAACCAAAATTGAAAAAAATAAAATTAAGTTTTTCGCCCATATAAAGCTTCTTTAAAATTCCTGAAATAGTGATAGCAAAAATACTTACATACAATAAAAAATGATTTGTCTTTGCAATTATATTTTGACCTTTAAAAAAATTGTGTTCCGATTGAATACTAGGATTTACAAGTTTCCAAATTAATCTTAATAAAACTATATAAAAAATAGTAATTCCAAAAAGTATATGAACGTTCTCAAGTTCAATTCTTCGATCAGAAAATTCAAGACCTACTAAATAAAAACCAAAGGGAATTTGTATAATTAGAGCTAAAAAAGTTAGCCAGTGAAGCAATTTTGCTAGTAGACCATACTCTGAAGATGTATTAAAAATTGACATATAAAAATTATATCACAGTATGAAATTTATAAAAAAAAATCTTTTAAGAACAACTGTACTAGCAATTCTTTCAGTAACTTTATTTTACTTTTTCTTTGATTCAAATAAACAAAATGCTTTAGCTATAACAAATGCTAATGAATATAATGTTGAAGTTTTTAAAACACCTTCTTGTGGCTGTTGTTATGGTTACGTTAAATTTTTGGAAAAAGAAAAATTTAAAGTTAAACAAACAGATTTAAGATACCTACATGATGTAAAACAAAAATATAATATACCTCTTGAGATGCAATCTTGTCATACTACAGTTATGGGAAAATATTTCATCGAGGGGCATGTTCCGCTTGAAGCCATTGAAAAATTATTAAAAGAACAACCTGATATTGACGGCATTGCTTTACCTGGAATGCCAATTGGTACACCCGGTATGCCTGGAGATAAAGAAGAACCATTTGTTATTTATCAACTTGTTGATGGAAAATATTCTATATTCATGACAATATAGATTTATGCAAAAAATTAAAATTTTAATCTCCGCTATAATTTTTTCATTTAGTTTTTCCCAATTGTCTTTTGCACAAAGTGTAGAAGAAATTATTAAGGGGAGAAAAGCAATGTTTAGCGAAAACTATCAAACAGCTAAAAAGATTTCGATTTTATTAAAGTCTAATAAGATAGAAGAGGCAAAACCTTTAATGAAAAAAATGTCGGAGAACTATAAAAAATTACTAGACTATTTTCCTGATAATACAAAAGAAGGTTTTAATACTGAAGCACTCCCAAGTATTTGGGAAAATAAAGATGAATTCAATGCTTTGATGCAAAAAGCTTCTGATGATATGATTAAGTTAGCTTCATCTATAGATACTGCAGAAGACTTAAGGGCCGCACAAAAAGATTTAATGTGGAGCAATTGTTCAGCTTGTCACGATAGATTTAGAAAACCTCATTAATGTTATCACAGTTATTTCCTCTAGTCCTCTTTGGGATTGCTACATCCTTTTCACCAGGTCCTAACAATATAATGACCTCTTACACAGCTTTTAATTTTGGTGTGAAGAAAACTATTCCAACTATGCTCGGAGTGATAATTGGTTGGACGCTTTTAATTATACTACTTCAATTAGGTTCAGCTTCGATTTTTCAAAAATATCAGTTTATTCAAACTATTATAAAAGTATTAGGTTCTATTTATTTGCTTTTTATGGCTTACAAACTTTCATTTGGTGGCCAAACCAAAGAAAAGAAGATGGACCCAAAGCCAGTAACTTTTATCAATACGTTCTTTTTTCAATTCGTAAATCCTAAAAGTATTATTGTAGGTTTAACTTCTATATCCTTATTTATTGATACGGAAAATAATTATTTAAGAGACTCGATTATCTTAACAGTTTTATGGTTTATCATGGCTATTGGAAGTCAAACAGGCTGGTGTTTGATGGGAAAATATATGAGAAAATTTGCCACAAGTGAAAAATTTATTAAGAATTTTAATTATTCGATGTCTTTTTTACTTATCGTTTGCGTAATTATGTTCTATGTATAGCGCATGAAATTTAATAGTAAAAACTCATTCCAATCACTAGACACATTAAATTCATCAGGAAAAGATTATAAATATTTCAATTTAAAGACTGCAGAAAAAAATGGTTTAGAGGGAATATCTAAACTACCTAAATCACTTAAAGTTTTATTAGAAAATCTTCTAAGATATGAGGATGATGTAACTGTAGATAAAAAACAAATTTTAGCTTTAAAAGATTGGCTTAAAGATAAAAAATCAAACACAGAAATAGCTTACAGGCCTGCAAGAGTGTTAATGCAGGATTATACAGGTATCCCAGCGGTTGCTGATTTAGCTGCTATGAGAGATGCTGTAAAAAATAAAAATAAGGACCCTGAGAAAATTAATCCGTTATCAACGGTTGATTTAGTTATAGACCACTCTGTAATGGTAGACGAATATGCATCAGGTAAATCATTCAATCAAAATGTTGAGAGAGAATTTTCAAGAAACGGTGAGCGTTATTCATTTTTAAAATGGGGTCAAAAGGCATTTGATAATTTTAGGGTTGTTCCTCCTGGAACAGGAATTTGTCACCAAGTAAATTTAGAATATTTATCTAAAGTTGTTTGGTCATCTAAAAGTGGAAATGATTTATACGCTTACCCAGATACATTAGTAGGAACTGATAGTCATACAACAATGGTTAACGGACTTTCTGTTTTAGGATGGGGAGTAGGTGGTATTGAAGCTGAAGCTGCAATGTTAGGTCAGCCTATTTCAATGTTAATCCCTGAAGTAGTTGGAGTAGAGCTAAAAGGAAAATTAAAAGAAGGAACAACGGCAACAGATTTAGTTTTAACAATAGTTGAAATGCTTAGAAAAAAAGGTGTTGTTGGAAAATTTGTAGAATTTTATGGTGAAGGTTTAAAAAATTTAACATTAGCTGATAGAGCAACGATCGCAAACATGGCTCCAGAGTATGGTGCAACATGTGGTTTCTTTCCGGTTGATGACGAGTCACTAAAATATTTAAAATTATCTGGTAGAGATAAAGAAACAATTGAATTAGTAGAAAAATATTCAAAAGAACAAGGTTTCTGGGCAAGTAATGATGTGGTGTTCACTGATACTTTATCATTGGATGTAAGCACAGTTGTTACAAGCATTTCAGGTCCTAAGAGACCACAAGATAAAGTTCTATTAACAGAAGCTTCAACTGCTTTTGCAAAAGTTTATAAAGAAAATGCAAAAAGAGATAAAGCTATCGAAGCTAAAGTTGAAGGCACAGACTTCAGCGTAAAAGATGGTGATATTGTAATTGCAGCAATAACATCTTGCACAAATACATCTAATCCAAGTGTTCTAATTGGAGCAGGTTTATTAGCGAAGAAAGCTCATGAAAAAGGATTAAAAGTAAAACCTTGGGTTAAAACTTCTTTAGCTCCAGGATCTCAAGTTGTAACAGATTATTTAGAGAAAGCTGGTTTAAATAAATATTTAGATGAACTTGGATTTAATTTAGTTGGTTACGGTTGCACAACATGTATTGGTAACTCAGGACCTTTAAATCAAAACATTTCAGATGCGATAAATAAAAACGATCTTTATGCAGTGTCTGTTTTATCTGGAAATAGAAACTTTGAAGGAAGAATAAATCCAGATGTTAAAGCAAATTACTTAGCATCTCCGCCGCTTGTTGTTGCATACGCTTTAGCGGGTAATATGAATTTCGATATGTACAAGACTGCACTTGGTAAAGATAAAGATGGCAAAGATGTTTTCTTAAAAGATATTTGGCCAAGCAATAAAGAAATTGAAGATTTAATGTTGAGTTCTTTAAACGCTGATATGTTCAAACAAAGATATTCAAATGTTTCAGAGGGTCCTAAAGAATGGCAAGCTATTAATACAACAGATAGTGATATTTATAATTGGGAAGCTAACTCTACATATGTAAAGAGACCACCATTTTTTGATGATCTACCAGATCAACCAGAAGGCTTTAAACCAATTAATGATGCAAGAATATTATTGCTATTAGCTGACTCAGTTACAACAGATCACATTTCACCAGCAGGAAGCATTAAAAAAGAAAGTCCTACAGGTGATTATTTTATGAAGCATCAAATTCAACAAAAAGATTTTAACTCTTACGGTGCTAGACGTGGAAATCACGAAGTAATGATGAGAGGAACGTTTGGAAATATTAAAATAAGAAATGAAATGGCACCAGGTACAGAAGGTGGATTTACAACATTACAACCAGATGGAAAAGTAATGAGTGTTTATGAAGCTGCAATGGAATACAAGAAAAGAAATAATGATTTAGTAGTTGTAGCTGGAAAAGAATACGGAACTGGATCATCAAGAGACTGGGCAGCTAAAGGAACAAAGCTTCTTGGAATTAAAGCTGTATTAGCTGAAAGCTTTGAGAGAATTCATAGATCAAACTTAATTGGAATGGGTGTTTTACCTCTTCAATTCAAAGAAGGTTTTGACAGAAAGAAATTAAATATCACTGGTGCAGAATTAATATCAGTTGTCGATATTGATAAGGGAGTAAAACCAAGACAAGAAGTTATTTGTGAGATTAAATATAAAGACGGAACGAGTAAAAAAATTCAAATGCTTTGCAGAATTGATACAGCAAATGAGGTTGAGTATTACAAAAATGGTGGAATTCTTCAGTATGTTTTAAGAAACATGCTAGCTAATTAAATGCGAGATATAAAAGTAAAAGTTCACCCATCAAAATCAAATTTAAAAAAAGAAGATCAATTAGCTTGGAAGATTGCAGAAATTGCATCTGATAAAGCCAAAATAGATAACAAAGCAGTTGATATGGTTATCAATAGAATTATTGATAATGCATCAGTTGCTATTGCTTCATTTAATAGAAGACCAGTTGCTTCAGCAAGAGCAATGGCATTAGCACATTCAAGAAAAAAAGGTGCAACGGTATTTGGTTTGAATCCTAAAGTTAAAGTAGATTGCGAATGGGCAGCATGGGCAAACGGTACAGCAGTTAGAGAATTAGATTATCATGATACTTTTTTAGCAGCAGACTACAGTCATCCGGGAGATAATATCCCTGCAATTTTGGCTGTAGCTCAACAAAAAGGTTGTAGCGGAAAAAATTTAATTAAAGGAATTTTAACGGGTTACGAAGTTCAGGTTAATTTAGTTAAAGGAATTTGTTTGCATGAACATAAAGTAGATCACATAGCTCACCTAGGACCAAGTGTTGCCGCAGGTTTAGGTAGTTTATTAAATTTAAAAACAGACGTTATTTATCAGTCTGTTCAACAAGCATTACATATTACAGTTTCAACAAGACAATCACGAAAAGGAGAAATCTCAAGTTGGAAAGCTTTTGCTCCAGCACATGCTGGAAAACTTGCTATTGAAGCAGTTGATAGATGTATGAGAGGTGAGGGCGCACCGTCTCCTATTTATGAAGGTGAGGATAGTGTGATCGCATACATTCTATCTGGTCCAGATAAAGAATATACCGTTCCACTTCCAAACGTTAATGAGCCTAAAAGAGCAATATTAGAAACATATACAAAAGAACATTCTGCTGAATATCAATCTCAAGCTTTGATTGATTTAGCTAGAAGTTTAAATAAAAAAATATCAAACATAAGTGATATTGAAAACATTGTAATAGAAACTAGCCATCATACACATTATGTAATTGGAACAGGTGCAAATGATCCTCAGAAAATGGATCCAAAAGCTAGTAGAGAAACTTTAGATCATTCTATCATGTATATTTTTGCTGTAGCACTAGAGGATGGTGCCTGGCATCACGTAAAATCCTATACACCTCAAAGAGCACAAAAAAAAAGCACAGTCGAACTATGGCATAAGATTTCTACAAAAGAAGATCCTAAATGGACTGAAAAATATCACGATCCAAATCCAAACAATAAATGTTTTGGTGGAAAAGTAATTATCAAAATGAAAGATGGTTCAGTGATTTCTGAAGAAATTAATGTAGCCGATGCACACCCAGCTGGAAAAAGACCTTTTACTCGTAAAGAATATATCAATAAATTTAAAACTTTGACGGATGGAATTATTTCTAAAAAAGAGTCAGATAGATTTTTAAAGTGTGTTCAAAATCTTCCAAAATTAAAAGCAAAAGATTTAATAGGATTAAATGTAGAAGTAAATCCAGCTACAAAGAAGAAATCTAAAAGCAGTAAGGGAATTTTTTAATTACTTAATTTTCTTAGCAAGATCTTTTGCACTAAGCCAAGCATTCTCAACTTTAGGGCCATTAAGCCAATCTCCACAAACACCTAAATTATACTTTTTATTCCATATACTAAGATAAGGAGTTTTCTTGTAATTATATGAATATTTCCAGCCATGTGCTTTTTTAAAAACAATCTTTTTTTTCTCAAAACCTGATAATTGAAGAAAACGGTTTATTAACTTTTCCATTAATGATTTATCAGTTTTATATTTATTAATAGTTTTTTTAGACCAATTTAATGTTGCTTGAAGTGTCCATAAATTTGTATTTGATTTAAATCTTTTTTTACTATTTTCATTAGCAGCCCAAGCCAACATATCATCATTAAATTTTATAGAGCTTATAGGAAGATTTTTTTGATTTTTAAAAGCAACCATTACAGTAATATTTGGTTGCATTTGAACCTTAAGATTAAGGATCTTTTTATCCAAATAATTCTTAGCTAATTTTCTTAATTGAGGGTACGGGCAAGTTAATATTAATGATTTAAATTGATGTATTGATTTATCATTAAGAGTTATTTCCCAAAAATATTTATTAAATTTAATCTTTGTAATTGGTGAAGTGAATGACTGATTTATTCCTTTAAGGTTATATTTGGCCAAATCATTATTAGCTTTTTTTCCAATATATTTTGATGAGATAGGCTTTTTTTCAAAAGTAAAATCTAAATGATTTTCGTCCCAAGTTTTAAGTATCTTTTTTTTATGTAACTTTTGAATGTATTTTGTAAATTCTTTTGATTTTGGAGATACGTACTGAACACCATGATCAAAGCTTAAATTATCTTTAAATCTCTTATTAGAAGATCTTCCACCTGGACCTCTTGCCTTATCAAAAACTTTTACTGAGTATTTTTTAGATAATAGATTTGCTATTGTAGAGCCAGATATACCTGACCCTAAAATACAAAAATCTATCATATTGCGAATAAGAATTCGTATTTTTCGTTAATTGAAAGAACTTCGTAATTGACCAATCCACCAATGATTAATTGGATTGCGATAATAAGAATAACAAACAGTCCTAAGTAACCAAGCCAAACGTGTTTTTTAATAAAGTCTGCAAAGTAGCTTGCTAGAGTAGCTATTAAAAATACTGATAACAATAAACCGATAACCATGATGTGGAAATTGCCTTTCGCTGCAGCAACAACTGCTAAAACGTTATCAAAACTTAAAGTTAAATCAGCTACTAAAACTTGATATACTCCGGTAGAAAATTTTTTTGTTTCTTTAGACTTTAGTTGTGGTGATCTAATTTTATTTTGACCAAAAAAGTCTTGTCTTAAATTGTTAATTACCCAAATTAGAGCTACACCACCTAAAATTTTAACCCACGCGAATTCAAATATAAAATTTGCACCGGTTGCAAAGACTATTCTGAATAAAAATGCGGCGGCAACACCCCAAGCAATGATTTTCCTTCTATTTTCAGGCGCAAAATTTGCTGCAATGATACCAATTATGATTGCATTATCTGCAGCCATGACTACATCTATGATCAGAATTTGAAAGGTAATAATGAATTGCTCTAACATTCTACTATTAGGTGTATATAAGCTTATTTTAAAATTTTAAAGAAAAAAAATGAATTCAGTAAAATATTCAACAAAATTTTCAAAAAAACAAATCATTTTGCTGTCCATCCCGGTCTTTTTTTCAAACCTAGCCATCCCACTAGTTGGCATGGTTGATACGGGACTGATGGGAAATCTTGGAGAGACCAAATATTTAGCTGCAACAAGTATCGCAACATCTGCAATGACGATGATTATCTGGAGTTTTGGTTTTTTAAGAATGGGAACAGTTGGAATTGTTTCTCAAGCACTTGGAAGAGGTGATTATAATGAGATAGTTAAAACATTATTAAGAAATTTCATCATAGCGATGGGTATTGCTTTAATAATAATTCTTTTAAAGCCATTAATTTATTTATCAATAGGATATTTTTTTAAAACTTCTTTAGAAACACAAGAATTAATTAATACATATTTGAATGTAAGAGTTTTTTCAGTTCCAGCTGAATTAGTTATTTATATTTTAGTAGGTTTTTATCTAGGAATTCAAAAAACTAAAATTTCAAGTTTATTAATAGTAACATTATCAGTTTTAAATATCGTTTTAAGCTCAATATTTGTTTTATCTTATGATTTAGATGTATTCGGTGTTGCCTTAGGAACTCTATTTGCAAGCTATTTAACAGTGATAGTTTTCTCTTTATTTACATATAATTACATTATTAAGAAATTTAAAATCATACCAAAATTTGAAAGATTAATTATTAAGTCTAAGCTTTTAAGATTGTTTAATATTAATTTTGATATCTTTGTTAGAACTTTATTTCTTACGTTCTCTTTTTTATGGGTTACTTATTTAGGTTCTAAGCTAGGCGAGGATTATTTAGCAGTTAACACAATTTTAATGCAGTTTATAATTTTAGCTGCTTTCTTTTTGGACGCTTACGCTTTCTCAACAGAAGGAATTGTAGGATTTACTATTGGAAGAAAGAATAAATTGTCTTTCTTATACGTTGTTAAAAATTCAATTCAGGTAAGTTTTTATACTGCTTTAATTATAGCGGTTCTTTATCTTTTATTATTCAAGGAAATTATTAATATTATTACTGATATAGAAATTTTAAGATTTATTTCTTACCAACATTTTATATGGATTATTATAATTCCTCCAGTTGCATCTTTTTGTTACCAACTAGACGGAATATTCATTGGAGCTTCTCAAACAAAAGAAATAAGAAACGCAATGATTGTTTCTGTTATAGGGTTCATTGCAGCTTCTATTTACTTAACAGGTTATTTTGAAAATCATGGTTTATGGTTTTCTTTAATGCTTTTTATGATACTCAGAGCTCTTACTTTGAAGTTTTATTTTAATAAAATATTAAGAAAATTTTAGATGCAATTTTTATATAAAATTCCTGGATACGCCTTACTTTTATTCGGCGCTTTCTGTCTAAGCTGGGGAGGTTTTATTGTTAGATCTTTTGAAGATGCTAGTGTATGGCAAATACTTTTAATTCGATCAGTTTTTTTTATGTTTGCGTTAATGTTGTTTTTATTAACAACCTATAAAAAAAATACAATTAATGTCATTAAAGATGCTGGTTACCCAGCTTTAATTGGTGGATTGGTAATGTCTTTAAGCTTCATCGCTTATGTTTATTCTATGACCATTACCACAGTTGCTAATGTCGTTTTTATAATAAGCACGCAAACAATGTTTCTTGCAATTTTTGGATATATTTTTCTCAAAGAAAAAATTTCATTTATTTGTTTTATTTCAATTGTTTTAGCAATGGCCGGAATTTCAATTATGGTGGGAGATTCTTTCTTTTCAGGTTCATTTCTTGGAAATATTGTTGCGTTAGCTATTCCAATCAATTTCTCAATTCTTGTTATGATAATTAGAAAATATAAAAATTTAGATATGGTTCCTGCTATTTTTTATTCAGGAGTTTTTAGTATTATTTATGGTTTAATTCTTTCCGACTCATATAGTTTTTCCAATCATGATTTATTAATGGGATTCTTTTTAGGAGTTCCTCAATTAGCATTTGGCTTCATTTGCATAACCATTGGATCAAGAACAACTGCCTCAACAACAGTTGGTCTTTTAATGTTAACAGAAACACTTTTTGCACCTATTTGGGTATGGATGTTTTTAAACGAGGTGCCCCCTAACAGTGTGATAATAGGTGGTGTAATTATTATAGCGGCTATCATTATAAATAGCTTAGATAAACGAAAAGCAGCTAACGCTTAATTAAATTAATTTTTGGTATTACCACCAACCCATCAATCTTCCATTACCTATTATAATCATGAAACAAGTTACTATGTGCAACAATACCCACATAGATCTAACCACAACTACTTGTCTGTCATAAGGTTTTGTTTTTTTGTCTGAAAAGCTTCCTAATGCATATAACCATATTTTAAATAGACTATTCATTTTTCCTCCAATTATTTTCAAATGTTTAGCTAATTATGAGTGCATTTGCATACAAGATGCGCATTATTTTCACTTGAATACAACCTTTCTGTGGACTAATCTTTTAATAACGGGAGAGACTATTTAAATATAGCGCCGAAGGAGCAACCACCCCGGAAACTCTCAGGCAAAAGGACCGTTACCGTAATAACTCTGGAAAGCAGGCTTATGCCTCACCGAAGGATTAAATCTCTCAGGTACATAGACAGATGGGGTAAATAAAAAAGAGTTATTATGGAAGTACAGAAAACAGCTTTATACAACTATCACAAAAATCTAGGTGCAAAGTTTGTCGCTTTCGCTGGTTATGAAATGCCTATTCAGTATAAAGAGGGAATTGTTAAAGAGCATATTTCAACTAGGACACACGCTGGTTTTTTTGATGTCTCTCATATGGGCCAATTTTTTCTAGAAGGAGACGAAACCTTAATTAACTCACTAGAAAAAATTATTCCTGCAGATTTAAAATCATTAAAAATTAATCATTCTAAATATTCTTTTTTATTAAATAAAGATGGTGGGATTATTGATGATTTAATAATTACAAAAACTGAAAAAGGTTTCTGCATTATTTTAAATGCTGCTTGTAAAGATAATGACATTAAACAAATTTCTAAGCTTTTAGATAAAAATCATAAGTCTTTGTTAAATAATGAGTTATCCCTGATAGCGTTACAGGGACCTAAGTCAGTAGAAATTTTAGAAAAACTTATATCCGGAGTTTCTAATTTGAAATTTATGACAGGTTCAAATTTTGATTATGAGGGAGAAAAAATTTACATCACTAGATCCGGGTATACGGGGGAAGATGGTTTTGAAATCTCTATTTCAAATAAAAATGTAGAAAAATTTATTGATTTTTTAATTAAGTATGAAGTTAAACCAATAGGTCTTGGTGCAAGAGACACTTTAAGATTAGAAGCAGGTTTGTGTTTATATGGTCATGATTTAAATGAAAAAATTAACCCTATTGAGGCAAATCTAAAATGGGCAATTGCAAAAAAAAGAAAAGAGACCGGAGGTTTTAATGGATGGGAAAAGATTAAAAAACATTTAGAGAATGGATGTGAAAAAACAAGAGTCGGAATTAAACCAGAAGGAAAAATAATTGCTAGAGAAAATACAAAAATTTTTTCGATGGACGATAAAGAGATAGGATTTATCACTAGCGGAACTTTTGGACCAAGTGTTAACGCACCAGTTGCAATGGGATATTTAAATTCTGATTTTTCAGTTGTTGGAACTGAAATTAAGCTAGAAGTTAGAGGAAAAAAATATGGGGGTAAAGTTGCTGAACTTCCGTTTTATAAAAAAAGTTATGTTAAATAAAAAGAGAGGATAATATGAGCGAAAAAAAATTTTCAAAAAAACATGAATGGGTTTCTTTAGAGGGAGACATCGCTACTATTGGTATTACTAAACATGCTACAGAGATGTTAGGGGATATAGTTTTTGCTGAAGTGCCTGAGGCTGGAAAAGTAGTTGAAAAAGAAGGACAGGCTGCAGTAGTGGAGTCCACAAAAGCAGCGAGTGATGTTTATTCGCCAATATCTGGAGAAATTACTGAAGGCAATAAAGCAATCGTTGACGATCCGAGCAGTGTTAACTCTGATCCGGAGGGCGCAAGTTGGTTTTTTAAACTTAAAGTTAAAGATAAAGGAGAGCTAGACTCACTTATGACAAAAGAAGAGTATGACAAATTTGTAGCGGAGAATCCAAGTTAAATGATAGACGATAACTCAAAAGAATTTATTAGAAGACACATTGGTCCATCCGACGAAGACCAATCAAAAATGTTGGCAACTATAGGATATAAATCATTAGATGATTTAATGGTAGGTACTGTGCCAGAGAAAATTTTGCTAAAGGATGAACTTAAAATCGATGAGCCTATGTCTGAAAATGATGCTTTAAAAAAACTAAAATCTATTTCAAAGAAAAATAAAATTTTTAGAAACTTTATTGGAATGGGATATTATAATTCCATAACTCCCAACGTAATTTTAAGAAACATATTAGAAAATCCTGGGTGGTACACATCTTACACTCCTTATCAGCCTGAAGTAGCTCAAGGAAGATTAGAAATGTTATTGAACTTTCAGCAACTTATAATTGATCTTACTGGCATGGATATAGCTAACGCATCTTTGTTAGATGAAGCAACAGCTGCAGCAGAAGCAGTTGGTTTGTCTCAAAGATTAGATAAAACTAAATCAAAAAAAGTATTTATTTCTAATAATTGCAATCCTCAAACGATTGATTTGATTAAAACTAGAACAGAGCCTTTTGGTTTAGACTTAATTATTGGTGATGAAAAAAATGAATTACCTAAAATCAAAGATGATATTATTTGTGGAGTGTTGTCTTACCCAGGAACCTTGGGAGATATTACTGATCCAAGCGAAAGTATTAGTCAAATTCATAAAAAAAAAGGTAAAGCTATTTTAGTTTGCGACCTGTTAGCTTTAGCAAGATTAAAAACTCCTGCAGAACTCGGAGCAGATATTGCGGTTGGAAGCGCACAAAGATTTGGTATTCCTATGGGTTATGGAGGACCTCATGCAGCTTTTTTTGCAACAAAAGAAGAATTTAAAAGATCTATGCCAGGAAGAATAATTGGTGTTTCAGTTGATAGGCATGGAAAGAAAGCCTACCGACTCTCTTTACAAACTAGAGAGCAGCATATCAGACGAGATAAAGCCACAAGTAATATTTGCACCGCTCAAGCATTATTAGCAATAATTTCAGCTGCATTTGCTATTTACCACGGCCCAGAAGGTATTCTTAAAATTGCTAACAGAACATCAAAACTTGCTAAAATTTTTGGTGATGAAATTAAAAAAGGTGGATATCAAATTTTATCAGAAAATTATTTTGATACCGTTACTATTAAAACAGATGAGAAAACTAATTCTATTTATGAGATGGCTTTAAAAGAAAATATAAACTTAAGAAAAGTTAATGATAATTTAATCTCAGTTGCATTTGATGAAGCTAAAAAACTAAATGATGTTAACGTTTTACTTAAAATTTTTGGAATTTCTAAAAATATTAATCAAGATATAAAAGTTGAACTAAACAATTTACCTCGTAGTTTATTGAGATCTTCAAAATACCTTACTCATCCAGTTTTTAATAAATATCACTCAGAAACTGAGATGCTTAGGTATCTAAAAAAATTAGAAGACTGCGATATAGCACTTAACCGATCTATGATCGCATTAGGTTCATGCACAATGAAGCTTAATGCAACAGCAGAGTTAATCCCAATTACTTGGAAAGAATTTTCATTGCCTCATCCTTTTGTACCTACTAATCAGATGGAAGGATACAAGATACTATTTAATGATTTAATTAATGATTTAAAAGAAATCACAGGTTTTGACGCAGTTTCTTTGCAACCTAATTCTGGAGCTCAAGGTGAATATGCAGGTTTAATGACAATAAGAAAATTTCATAAAAATAATAATCAAGAAAATAGAAATGTTTGCTTAATTCCAAACTCTGCACATGGAACAAATCCAGCAAGTGCACAAATGTGCAGTATGAAAGTGGTTGTTGTTAATTGTGATGAAGATGGAAATGTTGACATTAGTGATCTTAAAGATAAAGCAGAAAAGTACTCTAAAGATTTAGCTGCATTAATGGTTACCTATCCTTCAACACATGGGGTGTTTGAAGAAAAAATCATGGAAATTTGCGATATAATTCATAAACAAGGCGGGCAAGTTTATATGGATGGAGCTAATTTAAACGCTCTAGTCGGTGTTGCTAAACCAGGAAAGTTTGGTCCAGATGTTTGTCACATTAATTTACATAAAACATTTTGTATCCCACATGGAGGTGGAGGACCAGGAATGGGTCCGATAGCATGCGCTAAACATTTAGCGGAATTTTTACCTACTCATGAGATTATAAAAGAGTCCGGTCCAAAAAATGGAATGGGTGCTGTATCAGCAGCTCCTTGGGGCAGTTCAAGTATTCTTCCTATATCTTGGATGTACATCAAAATGATGGGTGCTGAAGGATTAAAAAAAGCATCTCAAGTTTCAATTTTAAATGCAAATTATATTTCAAAGAAACTATCTAATGATTACAAAGTTTTATATACCGGAAAAAACGGTAATGTAGCCCACGAATGTATAATTGATATTAGACCAATAAAAGCTAGTTCAGGAATTTCTGAAGAAGACTTAGCTAAAAGACTGATTGATTTTGGTTATCACGCTCCAACAATGTCATGGCCAGTTGCGGGCACAATTATGATTGAACCTACTGAAAGTGAAAATCTTGAAGAGATTGACAAGTTTTGCAATGCATTAATAAAAATTAAAAAAGAAATTGATTTAGTTGAAACATCAAAATTTGATAAAATTGACAATCCATTAAAAAATGCACCTCATACATATATCGAATTATCTTCTAACGACTGGAATCATAAATACACAAGGGAAGAGGCTGCTTTTCCAAATGAGTATGTAAAAAATAATAAATATTGGGCGCCAGTAGGAAGAGTTGATAATGTTTATGGAGATAGAAATTTAGTATGTTCATGTCCATCAATGGACGAATATAAAGAAGAAGCTGCATAAATCATTTAATGAAAATTGCAGTCATTGGCTCAGGAATTTCAGGTTTATCTTCAGCGTACTTTCTTTCAAAAAAATTTAAAGTTGATTTATTTGAACAAGACGATCACTTTGGAGGACACTCTTATACTTACGATATAAAAGAAAATGACAAAACTACACCAGTAGATCTTGGTTTTATTGTTTTTAACAAACACACTTATCCAAATTTAATTAATTTCTTTGAAGAATTAAAAGTTCCTTATGAAAAAAGTGATATGTCATTTGCAGTTTCTATTAAAAATTCTAATATAGAATATAGCGGAACAGGATTAGGTGGAATTTTTGCAAATAAATTAAATTTGTTAAATTTAAGTTATATTAAAATGATTAGAGAAATAATTTCATTTTATAAAGCTGCACCTACATATCTTAATGATGAAACTAAAGAAGAAACATTAGGTAATTTTTTAAATAAAAAAAAATTATCAAAATATTTTATAGAATATCATATAATCCCGATGGTAGCTGCAATTTGGTCAATGCCATTTGATAAAGCTAAGAAAATGCCATTAAAATTTTTTTTAGATTTTTTTACAAATCACGGTTTGTTTAAACTAAAAAATAGACCTCAATGGTATACTGTTACTAATAGAAGTAGGGCATATGTTAAAAAAGTTACCGAGAGAATAAGTGGTGAAATCTTCAAAAATTACAAAGTTAGCAAAGTATCCAGAAGTAATGACAATGTAAGAATAATGATAGGCAATGAATATTTGGATTACGATCATGTAATATTAGCTTCTCATGCAGATCAAAGTTTAAATTTATTAGAAGATCCATCTGAAAATGAAAAAAAAATATTAAGTAAATTTATTTACGTTAAAAACCAAGCTTATTTGCATACAGATAAACGGTTAATGCCTAAAAGAAAAAGAGCCTGGTCAAGCTGGAACTCAATTTCTGATGGAGAGAAAACTTGCATCACTTACTGGTTAAACAAACTGCAAAACTTGAATACTGATAAAAATTATTTCTTAACTTTGAACCCAATTCATAAAATTAGTGATGAATTTGTAATTAAGAAGGTTAACTTTACTCATCCTTATTTAAATTCAGAAAATACTAAATTACAAAATGAACTCCACTTATTACAAGGCCACAAAAGAACTTGGTTTTGTGGAAGTTATTTTGGTTACGGTTTTCATGAAGATGGATTAAAATCATCTATTGAATTAGTAAATAAATTTAAAACTTGATGAACTCTTGTATATATAATGGTGAGGTAAACCACACAAGATTTAAACCTGTAAAACATTTCCTTAATTACAAAACTTTTTCATTATTCATTGATCTAGACGAAATTAAACAATTAGATAAATCTATAAGTATTTTTTCACATAACAAATTCAATATTTTCAGTTTTTACAATAAAGATCATGGTGATAGAGACGGAAACTGTCTTAAAAAATGGGTAATATCCAATCTCAAAAAATATAAAATAGAAGGCAATATTTCTAAAATAAAAATACTTTGTTACCCTAGAATTTTTGGTTACGTTTTCAACCCTCTAAGTATTTTCTACTGTTATGAAAATGATAAATTAAAGTCAATATTTTATGAAGTTAAAAATACATTTAATGAGCAACATACATATATCTTTAAAATAAAAGATGGCGAAGAATTAAAACAGAAATGCAAAAAAAAATTTTATGTATCTCCATTTATGGATATGGAAACGTTCTATAATTTTAAATTAATTGACCCAAATCAAAGATTATCGGTAATGATCAAGCAAACAGATGCAGAGGGAACAGTGCTAACTGCTACACAAACTGGTGATAAAAAGGAATTTAATTTTAAACAATTATTGATAAATTTTTTTAGATATCCTTTGATGACTTTAAAAATAATAAGTTCGATACATTTTGAAGCATTACTTTTATGGAAAAAGGGAGCAATATATCGAAAAAGAGATAAAAAAGTTTTTAACAATCTAAGTTACGAGGAATATTAATGAGTTTATCGAAAATTTCAGAAAAATTTATTCTTAATAAATTAAAAAAATTAGAAAATGGAAATTTGAAATTAATAAATTACGATGGAAAAGTCTTTCATTTTGGAAATTTAGAGTCCGAACTTTCTGCTGATATTAAAATTAATAATCCAAATTTTTTTACAAATATTATACTAGGTGGAAGTTCTGCTTTTGGAGAAGCTCATATGAAAAAAGATTTTTATACTTCCAACCTAACAAATCTTATTGAAATAACAGCTAAAAATGTAAAGCTTGTATATTCTTTTTCAGGTAGTTTAAAATTACAGAAAATTAAAAATTTAATTAAGAAAATATTTGCATCTAATACTAAATCAAAAAGTTTAAAAAATATTTCTAAACATTATGATTTAGGAAATGATTTTTTTTCAAAATGGCTTGATAAATCGCTTACCTACTCAAGCGCTATTTATCTGGATCAGAATGAAAGTTTAGAAAAAGCACAAAGAAACAAGTATCAAAAATTAATTGATCTTTTAAAGATTAAAGAAGGAAATAAGGTTCTAGAGATTGGATGTGGTTGGGGAGGATTTTCAGAATATTTAGCAAAAAATTATAATGTTTCAATTGACTGTATAACAATTTCAAAAAAACAATTTGAATTTTCAAAAAATAGAATTTCAGCCTCAGGATTAGACAATAAAGTTAATGTAAAATTTTTAGATTATAGAGATGTGAAGGATAAATATGACAATATCGCTTCAATTGAAATGATAGAGGCAGTTGGTGAAAATTACTTAGACAAGTACTTTAGCACTATAAAAAATTCACTTAAAAGTAATGGAACTGCTGCAATTCAAGGAATAACGATAAGCGATAACTTATTTGATAGATACAGAAGAAGTGAAGATTTTATTCAAAAATATATATTTCCTGGTGGATTTTTACCATCTGAAAAATTTATGAAACAGTTGATAAAAAAACATAAACTATCATTAGGTACAATTAATTCATACTCAGATGATTATGCGAAAACATTAAACATTTGGAAAAGCAACTTTTTAAACGCATGGAAAAATATTTCACCATTAGGTTTTGATGAAGCATTTAAGAGAATGTGGGAATTCTACTTGTCTTACTGTGAAGCTGGGTTTAAATCAAAAAACATTAACTTGATTCAATTCTCAATGTCAAATAATTAGAACGTATGAAAAAAATTTTAAGTTTTTTTTTTTTATTAATTTTAACGGGGTGTGCAAATAAAATGAAACCAACAGATTTTAAAGGTCAAAAACCAAGATTAATTATTGAAGAATATTTATCAGGAAATGTTAAAGCTTGGGGAGTTTTGCAAAATAGATCAGGAAAAGTTACAAGACAATTCAAGGCTGATTTGAATGGCAAATGGAACGGTTCTGAATTAATTTTAGATGAAGTTTTTGATTGGACAGATGGAGAAAGACAAACAAGACAGTGGCAAATAAAAAAAATAGACGAGCACAATTATGAAGGTACTGCTTCTGATGTAGTGGGAACTGCCAAAGGTTATTCATATGGCCCAGCATTTAAGTTTGAGTATGTTTTACTTGTTCCTGTAAAAGGAAAAAATATTAAAATTACTTTTGACGATTGGATCTTTATGCAAGATGAGCGCGTAGCCATTAATAGAGCTACGATGACAAAATTTGGAATAAAAGTTGCTGAACTTACAGTAATGTTTATAAAAGAATAAGCTATTTGATTACTCAATCTGTATAAATCATAGAAGATTATTTTGGTAAGCAAACAACCCACTTCATTAAATTAGGTCTGTTTTCTGATGCCAAAATCCACCTGTCGATATCATTTAAATTATTTAAAAACTCAAATTTAGAAAAGTCTCTACTAGTTGTTGTCAATATTTCTAAGCTAAAATATTCTTTTAAATTATCTAAAAGAACTGATTGATGATTTTCATCAAAATGTAATTCTATAATTAGTTGAGATTTACTTAATTTTTTTATATTTTCTAAATTAAATATCTTATATTCGTCTCCCTCAATATCTACTAAAAAACAAGTTTCTTTAAGGTCAATATTAAGTTTACTTAATTTTTCTAAGAAATCATTTTCTGCTTTTCCAAAAACTGTTATTTTATTGAACAAATTATTTAATTTTGCATTTTCAATTAATATTTTTTTAGAAGTTTCGTCTTGCTCAAAAACAATTAGATTTGATTTTGTTTTTGAAATAAGTTGACCTAAACCATGAAATCCTTCAGCTCCACCTAAATTAACAAAATTTTTGGATTTCCAACTAAAAAGTTTTGATTGAACTTCAAGTTCATAAATACCGAGTATTTTTGAACAAAAATCATAATCTGACCAATTTTTTTCATTTGGTAATCTTAAATTTTTATAAGGACCACTTTGAACTTTATTATTTGAGTAATTTTTTAAATTTTTTTCCAAATATTCTATTCTTTTTTGTATTAAAGTTTTTATTCTATATTTGAGTCCTAACTTTCCTAAAAAAACATTCAAGAAACCGATTGCACCATCTCTTTGGTATGCATGAATAAATTTAGATAAGTTCATCTCTTGTAAGGTCGATAATAAGATTTTTTTAAAAAAATTGATGCTAATGAGCCCTCAATTTCTGCTTTTTTTAAAAGGTATTTATCCTTTTCTCCTCTTATAATATAACTCAATAATCTTAGATAATTTTTAAGAGTAATTGTAATAAATTTCTTTAATGCATAAAAGTATCCAAAATTTTTTTTGAAATAATAGAATTTAGACCAATTATAATGCCAGTTTCTACTCAGGCTAGCTTCAAAATTATACTTTTTATGATGTGAGCTACTTCCTATATGTTCAAATTTTATATTATCTATTATGTACATTTTTTTGTTTTGTTTTTTAAAATTCAAGCACATATCCATAGTTTCAAAATAAATAAACATGTTCTCATCCATAATTTTATTTTCTTTAATTTGATTTTTATTTACTATAAATGTTCCATCAATCCAATCCACCTCTTGTAAATTGAATTTATTTTCAATTTTAAATTTAT
>ATTF01000008.1 GCA_000419545.1 Candidatus Pelagibacter ubique HIMB058 | reverse complement strand
GTTTTAAAAAATATTTTTCTGGAAGAAAAATAATTATTGCTAAAGAAATTACAAAAATTCATGAAGAATTTTATAGAGAAGATATTGATAAATTAAAGATGATGAATAATTCTTTTAAAGGTGAACTTACGATAATCATTTCAGATCAAAATATTAATATTAAAAAAGTTGATGATGAAAAAATTGTTAATAAAGCAAAAAAATATTTAAAAAAATATAGTTTAAAAGATACTGTTGATTTAATTTTAGAAACAGAAAAAATTAATAAAAAAAAAATTTACGATTTATGCCTAAAGATTAAAAATGAAAAAAATTAGCTTTATTTTATTATTTTATTTGTTATTTGCTTGTTCAACACCAACTCAGTTTGGTGCTGGTGTTAATATAACTTTTGATCCTAGAACCATAGGAATGCAAATAGATGATACTATTATGCAAAAAAATCTTTCAGCAAGGTTAGCTCTAGAGGATAAAAAGTATTTTTTATCTATACAGTCCGAAGTATTAGACGGCCAAATATTTCTATCAGGAAAAGTTGATGAACCTGAAGAGAAAATAAAGATAACTAAAATGGCATGGGAAACCAAGGGAGTCAGATCTGTAAAGAATGCGATTACAATTAAAGGTCAAACAAATTTTAAAAGTACTGCAAAGGATGTATTGATAACAAGTCAATTAAGAACAGCGTTGATCTTTAACAAAAAAACTAAAGCTAGAAATTATACTTTGGAAACAGTGAATAAAAAAATTTATATTTTTGGCATTGCGATGGATGAGGAAGAAAAAAAAGAAGTTATTAATGAGGCAAATAAGATTTATGATGTAGAAGAAGTTATTCCATCAATTTATCTTGCAACTGAATTAAGTAGAACTAAATTTTAATTTGAATAATCAATAACATCAGAAGAATAAGCTGCAATTGAAGCTAAATTTAAAATTTCTGATGTTGAGGCTCTTAGAGGAGCAACTTCAATAGGTTGCCCCAAACCAATTAACAAAGGACCTATATTTTTACCGCCACCAAAAACTTTCATTAATTTAGTAGAAATAGCTGCACTGTGGAGAGCAGGCATGATTAAAATATTTGCATTACCTACAATTTTCGAAAATGGATAAATTTCTTTATAGATGGGATTTAATGCTACATCAGGCTGCATTTCTCCATCAAAATCAAAATCAACTTTTTCCTTTTTTAATTTTTCAATTGCATCTCTAACATGTCTAGTATTTCTAGAAATAGGTTTTCCAAAAGTCGAATGAGATAAGAAAGCAACTTTGGGTTCAAAACCAAATAAACGTGCAATACGTACACACGATTTTGAAATATTAACCAATCTTTCTGCAGACGGTAATTCTGTTACGTTTGTGTCTGCTACTAGAATTGTCTTTCCTTTAGAAACAATCATCGTCATACCAAAAATTTCTTCGTTTGGTCTTGCATTTACAACTTTTTTCAATTTTTCTATTGAGGCAGCATAGTGTCTTATATTTCCAGTAACCATTGCATCAGCATCTTTGCATGCAATCATTGAAGATCCCCAAGCAATTCTGTCATTTCTTACAAGACGATCAACATCTCTTTCTAACTGACCTTCTCTTTGAAGTTTTTTGTAAAGATGTTTAACATATTTTTCTCTTTTTTCTTTATCCGTAGAATTTACTATCTCAATTTTATAATTTTCATCTAAACCAATTTTCTTAAGCTGTTCTTTTACTCTATTTTCAGCACCAATAAGTATCGGTATTCCTAGTTTATTTCTTCCAAATTCAATTGCAGCCTTAAGCATGTTTTCATCTTCTCCCTCTGCAAAAATAACTCTTTTTGGATTTTTTCTAATTTTTGCATTTATACCTTGCATAATAGACATTGAAGGATCTAAACGATTGGTTAGCTGATCTTTATATATTTGAAGATCATCAATTTTTTTTCTTGCAGCGCCACTTTTCATTGCTGCTTCTGCAACAGCAGCAGGTATCACACTTATTAATCTCGGATCAAAAGTTGATGGGATTATGTAATTTTTTCCATATCTAGGTCTATCACCGCCATAGGCCGCTACTACTTCGTCCGGCACATTCTCTCTTGCTAATAAAGCTATAGCTTTTGCCGCTGCAACTTTCATTTCTTCATTTATTGCTTTAGCTCTTACATCTAAAGCACCCCTAAAAATGTAAGGAAAACCAATAAGGTTATTTACTTGATTAGGATAATCTGACCGTCCTGTAGCTATGATTGCGTCGTCCCTAACTTCTTCAATTAATTCTGGTTTTATTTCTGGATCTGGATTTGCACATGCAAAAATGATCGGATTTTTTGACATAGATTTAACCATGTCTTTGGAAACAACATCTTTTGCAGACAAGCCTAGAAAAACATCTGCATTTTTCATTGCATCACTTAAAGTTCTTAACTTTGTTTCCACCGCATGTGCTGATTTAAATTGGTCAATATTTTTTCTTCCTTTGTAAATCACACCTTTACTATCACACATGACGATGTTCTCACTTTTTATACCAGAGCTTTTAAATAGATTTGCGCAAGCTTGTGCTGATGCTCCAGCCCCGTTAACAACTACTTTTACTTCTGAAATTTTTTTCTTTGAAATATCTAAAGCGTTTATCAAAGCTGCTGTTGTAATGATAGCAGTTCCATGCTGATCATCGTGAAAAACTGGTATATCTAAAGTTTCTTTTAGTTTTTGTTCTATAATAAAACAATCTGGTGCAGCTATATCTTCAAGATTAATACCACCGAATGTTCCGCTAATATTTTTTATCGTTTCAATAATTGAATTTGTATCCTTATTATCAATTTCAATATCAATTGAGTCTATATCGGCAAAACGTTTGAACAAGACAGACTTACCCTCCATCACTGGTTTAGATGCTAGAGAGCCTAAGTTTCCTAATCCTAAAATTGCACTACCATTACTAATTACCGCTACAAGATTACCTTTACTTGTATAATCGTAAGCAAGCTCAGGATTTTTTGCGATTTCTTTAACTGGAGCGGCAACACCTGGTGAATACGCTAAAGATAAATCTCTTTTTGTTGTTAAGGGTTTAGATGATCCAATCTCAATTTTGCCTGACTTTCCTTTTATATGAAAATCAAGAGCCTCTTTATCTGTATAATGATCAATCTCTGTTTTTTTTGGCATTTAAGTGTATGAGTATGTAATATAAAAAATGATAATTCACTAAAAATTTATGGCTTATTTTTGATAATTTATGAACTTACTTTCTTCGGCTACATTATTTAGTTTTTTTACTCTAATCAGCAGGATTTTAGGATATCTGAGAGACATTTTGATAGCAATTTTTTTAGGAGCTTCAATTTATGCTGACGCTTTTTTTGTTGCATTTAGATTGCCTAATACTTTCAGAAGATTATTCGCAGAAGGAACATTTAATGCAGCATTTATCCCAAGCTATACATCAGCAAAATTATCAAACAAAAAGCACGGAAAAAAATTTGCAGACGATATATTTAGTCTTTTAATAATAATATTATTATTTTTAGTAACATTAGTGGAGATTTTTACTCCCTACCTAGTCTATATAATTGCACCAGGGTTCGTTGATAATGGGTTAAAGTTCGGGATAGCAGTCGAACTAACAAGAATTACATTTCCATTTTTACTTTTTGTAAGTTTATCATCTTTCTTTTCAGGTATTTTAAATTCCAATAATAAGTTTGCAGCAGCTGCCGCCGCACCTATAATTTTGAATATAGTTTTAATAAGTAGCCTAATCATTTCCTTTTACTATAATTTAGATTATGCAAAACAACTATCGTATGGTGTAACTTTTGCAGGGATATTACAATTAATCTTTTTAAGCTATGTATCATTAAAATATTATAAACCTAATTTTTCATTAAACTTAAAAATTACAAAAAAAGTAAAATTTTTTTTTAAAAAACTATTACCAAGTATTTTGTCATCAGGTGTTACACAAATAAATATACTGATTGGAACAATTATTGCTTCTTTCCAAGCTGGAGCTGTTTCTTACTTATATTATGCAGATCGGGTTTATCAAATAAATCTAGCAATTGCTGGTATAGCAGTTGGAACAGTTTCATTACCCGTGCTATCAGAAGCTTTTAAGTCAAAAAATATTAATAAAGTTTCTAAAATTCAAAATAATTCATTTGAACTTTCGTTATTATTTTCAATACCTGCAAGTTTTGGCTTAGTTATAGCTTCAGAGGAAATAATAAATGGCTTATTCGGATATGGTTCTTTTTCTAAAGAGGACACACTGATGACAGCAGCTGCACTAAAATATTTTGGATATGGCGTTCCAGCTTTTGCGCTTATTAAAGTGCTATCCAATTTCTTTTTTGCAAGAGATAATACAAAAACACCTTTTTATATTTCTTTGTTTATCGTTGTAATAAATGTTTTTATAAGCGTATCTCTTTTTTCAAGGGTAGGCTTTATAATAATTCCTATTGCAACTAGTATATCTACATGGCTAGGTGTTTTTGCTTACTTATATTTACTTGAGCAAAAAAGTTACTTACTTTTGAAAATAGAACTACTAAAGAACTCATTCAAAATACTGATTTCAACTTTAATAATGTCATTTATCCTAATTTTTACTTTAGAGACTTTTTCTAATAGTTTGAGCTTTATGAGTAACTATAAGGCAGTCTATTTAATATTAATTATAAGTTTTGTTGGTTTTATTTATTTGTTATCTTGTTATTTGTTAGGAATATTAAATTTAAAAAAATATAAAACTAATTAATGAGCAAAAAAAAATTAGCATTTTCAGGCGTTCAACCTACTGGAAATTTGCATTTAGGAAACTATCTTGGCGCTTTAAAAAATTTTGTTTCATTGCAGAATGAAATGGAGTGTATTTATTGTGTAGTGGACCTTCATGCTATTACTGTTTTTCAAAAGCCGAGCGAACTCCATGATAATGTTCTAGAAACAACAGCGAGTTTTTTAGCAACCGGTCTCAATCCTGATAAAAGCATAATATTTAATCAATCTTCAGTATCAGGGCATGCAGAGCTAGCTTGGATACTCAATTGCGTTTCAAGAATTGGATGGTTAAACAGAATGACTCAATTTAAAGATAAAGCGGGATCAGATAAGGAGAAAGCTAGTGTTGGTTTATATATCTATCCAAACCTAATGGCAGCCGATATTCTACTTTACAAAGCAACACATGTTCCAGTTGGTGATGATCAAAAGCAACATTTAGAGCTTTCAAGAGATATTGCTCAAAAATTTAATAATGATTTTAACTGCAAAGATTTCTTTCCGTTACCAGAGCCTTTAATTTCAAAAAGTATATCCAGAGTAATGAGCTTAAGAGATGGAACAAAAAAGATGAGTAAATCTGAAGAGTCTGATTATTCAAGGATTAATTTAAAAGATAGCGCTGATATAATTAACAAGAAAATTAAAAAAGCAAAATCAGATTCAGAGCCTATTCCTGAAGATCTAAAACTTTTAGAAAAAAAACCAGAGGCATTAAATTTATTAACCATTTACTCAGAATTATCAAAAACCGATTTAAAAAAAGTTATTTCTGAAATGAGTGGAAAAGAATATTCATTTTTAAAAACAAAATTAGCAGAAGTTCTAATTGAAGAAATTTCTCCAGTAAGTGAAGAAATAAAAAAACTACTTAACGATAGGTCATATTTAAAAAGAATTTTAAAAAAAGGCAGTGAAAAAGCTAATGTTATTGCTGAGGAAAACCTAAAAAATATACGTGAAAAAGTTGGTTTGATATAATATAAAACCTTGATGATACAAACAGAAACTACGCCAAATCCTGACTCACTCAAATTTTTATCAGAAAATGTGATTTCTGCTGCTGGGACAGAAGAATTTCATAAAAGCAAAGAAAGCGAAACAACAAATCCTTTTATTAAAGAATTGCTAAACTTTAAAGGTGTAGAACTAATACTTCTCTCTAAGAATTTTTTATCTGTAAAAAAAACAAAAGACGTCTCATGGGGAGAACTAAAGCCTATGGTTATCTCACATTTAAATGACTATTTTGAGAAAAATAATCAACCAATTTTGACAGATAATAATATAGATAAAAAAACTAACATTAAGGACGAAACTGTTAATAAAATTCTAGAAGTTTTAGATACAAAAATAAGACCAGCTGTGGCAAGAGATGGTGGCGATATAAAATTTAAGTCATTCGAAGATGGTGTTGTTAAAGTTGAACTTCAAGGTAGTTGCTCTGGCTGCCCAAGCTCATTGATGACCCTTAAACAAGGGGTTCAAAACTTACTTAAACACTATGTTAAAGAGGTAAATTCAGTAGAGGCTATCTAGTATGAAAAAAAAACTAAGTTATAGAGAAAAACTCATCGAGCTAGCTTACATTTACGATGTTAAGGAAATTAAAGAGTATGTTAAGAGTAGAAAAAACTTAACTTCTGGACAACTAGAATTAATTTTAAAAAAAAATAAAATAACCATTCCAAAAGATTATAAATCTAATTTCTTTAAAGATAATTTTGTTAAACCAGTTTTAAAGGCAAAATCGAATTTAATAGAGTTTAAAGAAAATCAAATAAAAGCAAAAAATAGATTATTTAGAAAGGCTGAGAATTTAAAACATGATACTAAAAGAAATATTAACAGATCATTATTGAGTGCCTGGACTGGTTTAGGAAAAGTTGGTTTAAACTTTTTAAACATCATTCCACAGTTAGGTAAAGTTGTTTACGCCTTTTTTGGAGATTTATTTACAAATATATTCAATGCAATTTACAATCAGCAAATAGATCCAAAAAAAGCAAGAAATGTAATTATAGGTTTCTTTGTAATCGTTTTTGCTACGTCTATAACAATAAGTGCCTTTAATTACTTTGGAGACGGTGAATCGATAAAAAAAGTAGAAGTTAAAAAACCAGAAGTTAAAAAACCAGAAGTAAAAAAAGAAGTTAAAAAACCAGAAGTAAAAAAAGAAGTTAAAAAACCTGAGCTAAAAGTTAAAAGAAAAGATGTAAATGAAGTAGTGCTTCCGAATCTAAATTTAAAAACTGAAACCGTTTTAAACCTATTTAAAGATGTAGATTATACTCTAAGCAATGTAAGAGTAGAAAAGCTTGTTAAGCCAATTTATTTTACGCAATTTCCTAGAGACCTTGAAAGTATCCAAAGTACAAAATTAAAAAAAGAAACATTTATACAAATCGTATTACCTCTAGTCGTGGCTGAGAATGAGAGAATTTTAGAAGACAGAGAAAAATTAAAACTTTTAACAAATAAAAAGTTTACAACTGATCTTGAAAAACAATGGTTAAGACAAAAACTTTTAGAGTACAAAGTTAAAAAAGGTGATTTAAAGGAATTGATGACTAGAATGGATATAATTCCAACCTCAATTGCTTTAGCACAAGCAGCAAAAGAAAGTGGATGGGGAACTTCTAGATTTGCACTTGAGGGCAATGCGATCTATGGACAATGGACTTGGAGTGGACAAGGAATTGCTCCACTAGAAAGAGACAGTAACAAAAATCATAAAATTCTTAAATTTCCAATATTAAGAGCCTCAGTAAAAGCGTATAAAAATAACCTTAACACTCACAAAAGTTACAAAGCTTTCAGAGATAAAAGATTACAGTTAAGAGAAAAAAATAAAAAAATTAAGGGTTTAGAGTTAACAGAAACATTAAAAAATTATGCTCAAACAGGCTCTGAATATACAAAAATTTTAAATCAAATTATAACTCAAAATAGATTAAGCGATTTTGAGCCTGTGAAATTAGTAGGATCTGTAAAACAAATAGAATTAAGCTCTTAATTATTTTTCACTAACTACAAACTGGACACCAAGCCAACGCCAAAAACCACTTGGATCTCTAAGTGAACAGTTAATTCTCCCTCTTTCGCCAATAAATTTCTCACTGATGTTAATCTGTAAAGTAGTTTCATTTAAGAAATTTATTTCTGACTGTCTCCACTTATCTGCCTCATTTGAAAAGCAATTCAAAGATTTTAAATTTTTTATACCTTCATAAAATTCAATTTGAACATCTGGAGGATTTTTACTTTGTAAAAGATATTTTTCTTCAGGTAGAACTGCTTTATATTTGAAAGGCAGCGTTTTCATTAAAGATTTAAATCTTTTAATTTCTCCGTACTTTTCATTAATAGGAAATCTTGGAAATTCATAGAAGTCCTTGGTTTCATCCATCACACCAGAATGCTGTCCGAAAGCATATTTAAAATTTAAAGATTTAATTATATTTTTGAATTTAATACTGTATTCCCCAAAAGGGTAAGAAAAAAAATCAGAATTTTTACCAAGTTCTTTTTTAAAAATTGATATTGATTTTTCAATATCATTTTTTATAAGTTCACTTTTTTCTTCAACTAAATATTCGTGTGTATGACTATGATTTCCAATTTCAACAAAATTTTCCTCACTAATTTCTCTAATTTGATCCCATGTCATATAATTAAAAGCACCGACTTCTCTTGTACTTATAAATAAAATAAAAGGAATTTTCTTCTTTTTTAGTATAGGCCAAGCATTTTCATAAAAAGATGAAAAACCATCATCAATAGTTAAAAGTATTTTTCTTTGAGTTTTATTATTCTTAAGTTCATTTTCAAAATTTTTAGGATTAATAAAATTGATATCATTTTCCTCAATAATTTTAATATGTTCTAAAAAATCATTCATTCTAATATTTGTAGATGGATATTTATTCTCATCGAACCTATGATACATTAAAGAAATTATACCGTAATCGTCTATATTATTTGTTGGTGCACTTGAATATGAATAGCTTTGAAAAGTTAAAAAAGTTATAGATAAACTTATGATAAAAGATTTTATAATTTTAAATTGCATTGGCAAAGACGATAAGATTGGTTTGCGTATAAATGAAAATTTTTATATTCATGAACTAGATATTAAAGTTAATAATAATGATCAATTAGTATCAAACATATTAAATCTAGTAAAAAAATACAAAGTAAATATAGATAATAAATTTTCTATGATTGTTAATATTGGTCCAGGGAGTTTTTCTTCAATTAGAACCTCTCTATCAGTTGCAAAAGGAATGAAAATATCAAAAAATATTTACTTATATGGATTTAAAAACTCTGATTTAAAGCAGTTTGACCTTGCAAATATTGAACTTTTAATAAGCAAAAACTTAATACAAAATAAATTGATTAAACCAATATATTTAAGTTAAATTGTTTAAATGAATGCGATAGAAGAAAAATGTTTAAAAAAAGGTGTCAGACTCACTGATCAAAGAAAAACTATTGCGAAAGTAATTTCGGAGTCCAAAGAAGTTTATGGCTCAAAAGACCATCCTGATGTTGATGAGTTGCACAAAAGAGTCACTGCTATAGATAACAAGATAAGTATAGCCACAGTTTATAGAACAGTTAAACTTTTTGAAGAAGCTGGAATTTTAGTCAAGCATGATTTTAAAGCTGGAAAAGCTAGATATGAAATAAACGATGACCACAATCATTTAATAGATATAAATAGCGGTGAAATTATTGAGTTCGTTGATAAAGATATTGAGGAACTTCAAGAAAAAATAGCAAAAAAATTAGGTTATAATCTTGTAGATCATAAACTTGAACTTTACGGTTCTAAAATAAAAAAATAACTTGTTAAAAAAAATACTCATTAAAACTTTTGGATGTCAAATGAATGAATACGATAGCAATCGTATTTATGATCTTACAAAAAAAATAAATTATCTTAAAACAGAAAATTTAGCTGAAGCTAACTGTTATATTTTGAATACTTGCCACATCAGAGAAAAAGCAACAGATAAAGTTTATCATGATATAGGTAGGGTAAAAAAACAATTTAGAAAAAAAACAAAACCAATAGTAATAGTAACTGGTTGTGTCGCGCAAGCAGAGGGAGATATTCTGCTAAAAAAAGAAAAATATATTGATGCTGTAATTGGACCGCAATCATTTCATGAAATTAATAAAATAATCTTAGATTTAGAAAAAAAACAAAGACCAGTGAATTTCACTGAATTTGATGTAATTGAAAAATTTGATAGTCTCAATTCTTTAAAAAATTCATGTAATAAAATTTCGTCCTTTTTAACAATACAAGAAGGCTGTGATAAATTTTGTAAGTTTTGTGTTGTTCCTTACACAAGGGGATCAGAGTATTCAAGGTCATTTAAAGAATTAACTGAGGAAACAAAACAACTAGTTACAAATGGCGCAAAAGAAATCACTCTCTTGGGACAAAATGTAAACGCTTATAATTTTGAAGATAAAAAACTTTCAGATTTGATATTTGAAATATCAAAAATTAAAGAATTAAAAAGAATTAGATACACAACATCTCACCCAAAGGATTTTACCCAAGACTTAATTAATGCTCATAAAGATTGTGAAAAATTAATGCCATTAATTCATTTACCAGTTCAAAGCGGATCAAATAAAATCTTAGAGGCTATGAATAGAAAACATACAATTGAAGAATACCTAATAATAATTGAGAAGTTAAAAAAAGTTAATTCTAATATAAAATTTTCCAGTGATTTTATAATTGGATATCCTGGAGAAACTTTTGAAGATTATAAACAAACTGAAAAATTAATAAAAAATGTGAAATATATAAATTCTTATTCATTTATTTTTAGCGCAAGACCAGGTACACCTGCGTTTAAATTAGAAAAAGTTAATCAATCTGAAGCAAAGGAAAGATTAATTAGTTTTCAAAGTATTGCTGAACAAATAAAAACAAAATATAGGGAAACTTTGATTGGCAGAATATCTAATGTTTTATTTGAAAACAAAACAAAAGAAGGAAATAAATATTTTGGTAGAGATGAATATTTGAATTCTGTGATAGTAAAAAGTAATGAAAGTTTGGTTGGAAAAATTAAAAAAGTAAAAATTACAAGTGGAAACCATAACACATTATATGGTGAAGCACTTTCTGATTTAAATCAAAATAATTATGCTGCATAAAAAATAGATGTCAGAAATAAGCAAATTAGAGCAAAACTTAGTTATAAAAAAAATTGATAATCAAACCGTTAATATTTCAATTAATGATAATGAGATGTTAATGTCGATTGTAGGTCAGTTTGATCAAAATTTAAAACATCTCTCAAAATTAACAAAAACAGTCGTTTACTTCAGAGGCAATTCAATTACATGCAAGGGCAATGAAGAAAATATAAACACTTTTTGTGAGGCAATTAAATTTTTGATAAATAAATATATTTTGACAAATATAATAGAAAAAGGAGATATAATTTTATCTGTGAAAGAAAATTTTGAAATAGAGCAGTCTAACGTTAAATCTTTTAAACAGCTTATTAAAACACCTAGAAAATCAGTTATAGCTAGATCAGAAAAACAATCTGATTACATTAAAGCTCTTAAAGAAAATGATATTGTGATGTCTTTGGGACCAGCAGGAACTGGAAAAAGTTTCCTAGCAGTTTCAGTAGGCGTGACTTTATTAATGGAAAAGAAAATCGAAAGAGTCATCTTATCAAGACCAGCTGTTGAAGCAGGGGAGAAGCTTGGGTTCTTACCTGGAGATATGAAAGAAAAAGTAGACCCGTACCTGAGACCGCTTTACGATGCTTTATATGAACTATTCGGTGCAGATAAAATAGATAAAAAAATTGAGTCAGGTGAAATTGAAATAGCGCCATTAGCATTTATGAGAGGAAGAACTTTAAAAAATTGTTTTGCAATTTTAGATGAAGCTCAAAATGCTACAGAAACTCAAATTAAAATGTTTTTGACACGTATAGGTGAAAATTCAAAATTAGTTGTTAACGGCGATCCTAGCCAAATAGATTTATTAAATAAATCTCACTCAGGTTTAATCAAATCAAGAGAAATTCTTAAAGATTTAAAAGAAATTAAAATTATAGAATTTGATCATAATGATGTTGTTAGACACCCTTTAGTTTCAAAGATTATTAGAGCTTATCAAAAAAAAAGCACTGATGATAAAAGCTAATGTAATAACAAAAAATTTAAGTTGGTACAGGTATATTAAAAATCCTAATAGTTATATTGATAGAAAAATTAAAAAACTTAACAATAAAAATAAAAAACTAAAAAAGAGTGTTTATTTTACTTTATTGCTTTCAGGTGAGAAGGAAATAAAAAACCTAAATAGAAAATTTAGAAACAAAAACAAAGCAACAGATGTTCTTTCTTTTCCTTTTTATACAAAAAAGGAATTAAAAAAAAAATTGATTTATGAAAAAGAAATTTATCTTGGAGATATAATTATTAACTTAAATAAAATAAGAGACAAAAAAAAATTAAAAAATTTTAAAAATGAATTAAATAGTCTATGGATACATGGTCTAGTTCATCTATTTGGATATGATCATAAAAAAGAGAAAGATTTTTTAGCAATGAAAAGAATAGAAAAAAAATATTCTAGTTTCATTTATGATTAAAAAATTTTTTGAAAATCGTTATTTTATTTTATTTATTTTTCCATTTCTAATTGGATCTTTAACAGTTTTATCTTTTCAACCCTTTAATTTAACTGCTATTAATTTTTTAATAATTCCTCTCTTTTTTTATTTGATTGTTTATATTTCAAAAAAATCTCATTCTGTTTATAGAAAGAAACCATATAAGATTAATTTGTTTTTATTTGGTTTGTCTTTTGGATTTGGTTTTTATTTAAGCGGAGTATCTTGGATAGTTAATTCATTAACATTTGATGATAATTTTAAAATTTTAATCCCTTTTGGATTAATTTTTATTCCATTATTTTTAGGTTTATTTATCGCCATTCCAACTATACTAATCGGCCCAAATCTAAAGTTAAATTTTTCATCATTGATCATTTTTTCAGCTACTTTAGCTTTTTCAGATTACTTGAGAGCAAAGTTATTTACCGGATTTCCATGGAATCTATGGGCTTATAGTACATCTTGGATAACTGAGATTATACAAATATTAAGTCATATAGGATTGTACGCTTACAACTTAATTGTTGTGACTATATTTACTTTACCAATAATTATCCTTTTTAAAATTAGTAATGCAAAAAAAATATTATTACTATTTTCATTGATACTATTTATTTTAACTTTATACATCTATGGAAACTACACTCTAAACAAAAATAAACGATTTTTAGCAACGTTAGAAAACAGAGAATTGATAAAAGTAATCTCTCCAAATTTTGAATTAAGATATGGTTTAAACGAAGATGAAATTGAAGAAAGATTAAGAAAAATAATTAGATATAGTGAACCCAATAAAGAAAAAAAAACATTATTTGTTTGGCCTGAAGGTGTATTTAGCGGTTATAGTTACAATGAAATCTTAAATTTTAAAGAGCTTTTCAAAAAAAGTTTCTCTAAAAATCACTTCATAATTTTTGGTTCAAATAAATTAGATCTTAATTCAGGTCGATATTTTAATAGTATGCTGATTGTAGATAACAATTTAAATATTATTGATAATTATAATAAAAGAAAACTTGTTCCATTTGGTGAATTTTTGCCATTTGAAAGTTTTTTAAATAATTTTGGGCTTAAAAAAATTACCGAAGGACATGGGTCTTTTTTGAAAGGTAAAGCTAATAAAAATGTTGTTGTAGATAATTTTAACATACTACCATTGATCTGTTATGAAATTATTTTCACAGATCTTATTCAAAAATCAAAACCAGAAACAAATTTAACTGTGAATATATCTGAGGATGGATGGTTTGGAGATACTATTGGACCTAATCAGCATTTTGCTAAGTCAATTTTTAGAGCAATAGAAAATAATACATTTTTGGTAAGATCTGCCAACAAAGGATTTAGCGCTATAATTGACAACAAAGGAAATATAGTCAAGAAATTAGATAGCAATGAAGCAGGAAGTATTGAGTATGAAATACCGTTGATAAAATCATATAAAAATAAAAATGATTTGATATTTTTTATTCTTTTAATTACATATCTTTTTATCTTTTTTATTTATAAAAAAAATGACAAAAAATAGTTATTTATTTACTAGCGAATCTGTGTCTGAGGGCCATCCGGATAAAGTATGCGATAGAATATCCGATATGGTCGTAGACTCATATTTAGCTAAAGATCCAGTTTCAAGAGTAGCATGTGAAACTCTCACAACCACGAATAAAGTTGTTTTAGCTGGAGAAACAAGAGGTCCTAAAATTGAAAAAGATGAATTAATTACAAAAGTAAGAGATTGCATTAAAGATATTGGTTATGATCAAGAGGGATTTAGTTGGAAGACAGCAAATATTGAAACATTTCTTCATGAGCAATCTAAAGATATTGCAATGGGCGTAGACTCCAAAGACAATAAAGATGAAGGTGCTGGGGATCAAGGAATAATGTTTGGCTATGCTTGTAATGAAACAGATGAATTAATGCCTGCACCAATACACTATTCTCATAAAATTTTAAGATTAATGGCAGAAGATAGAAAAAAAGGAATTCTTAAAGGCATTGAGCCTGATTCTAAAAGCCAGGTAACAATGTTATACGAAAATGAAAAACCAGTTAAAGTTACATCAGTAGTTATTTCAACTCAACATTCTAGAGATCTAAATCAGGAAAAAGTAAGAGAAGCAATTATCCCCTATATTAAAAAATCTATACCAGAAAATTATTTAATTGATCTTGATTCTAAGGAAATTTACATTAATCCGACTGGACAGTTTATTATTGGAGGTCCTGATGGTGATACAGGTTTAACAGGTAGAAAAATAATCGTTGATACCTATGGCGGTGCAGCACCACATGGTGGTGGTGCCTTTTCTGGAAAAGACCCAACAAAAGTTGATAGGTCTGCGGCTTACGCGTCAAGATATTTAGCTAAAAACATAGTTGCAGCCGGAGTCTCCGAAAAATGTTTAATTCAACTTGCTTATGCAATTGGTGTTTCAAAGCCATTATCTATTTTTATAAAATTAGGTATAGGAGACGAAAACAAAATTAGTAAAGTTAAGCAAATAATTGAAAAAAATTTTAACTTGTCACCACGTGGTATAAGGGAGATGTTAAAATTAAATAATCCAATTTATGAAATTACGTCAGCTTATGGCCACTTTGGAAGAAAGCACACAAATAAAGGGGAATTTTCATGGGAAAAAACTGATAAAGTTGATTTATTTAAATTGTGATCTTGAAAAAACTGTAAATTTCTTCTACAAAAGCTAAAAATTTAATAACCTTTCAAAATGGGCAGCAGCCCATTTTTTTTTAGGAGCTATATAATGTTAAACAGAGGATTAGATAAACTAGAACTCTTGAGAATAGTTGAGGCAGTTGCTAATGAAAAATCAATAGACAAAGAGCTCGTGATTGACTCTATGGAAAGCGCTATTCAAAAAGCAGCGCTTACAAAATTTGGAAATGATAACAACATTGAGGTTATTATTGATAGAGAAAGTGGTGAAATTAAAATTCAAAAAGTTTTAGATATCGTAGATAAAGTAGAAGACTTCGCTAGAGAAATTACTTTAGAGGAAGCTCAAAAAAATTATCCAGAAAATAAAGAATTAAAAATTGGAGAGAAAATATTTGAGGAATTACCTCAAATTGATTTTGGACGTATTGCTGCGCAAAGCGCTAAACAAGTAATAAGTAGCAGAGTAAGAGAAGCGGAGAAAAATAGACAGTACGAAGAGTTTATAGACAAACAAGAGCAAATTTTAAGTGGTATTATCAAAAGAATAGAATACGGAAATATAATTGTTGATTTAGGTAAGGCTGAGGGAGTTATTAAAAAAGATGAACTTATTCCTCGAGAAATTTTAAAGACAGGCGATAGAGTAAAGGCGTATTGTTATGAAGTAAGAAAAGAACTTAAGGGTCACCAAATATTTTTATCTAGAGCTCACCCACAATTTTTAGCTAAACTTTTTTTTCAAGAAGTTCCAGAGATTTATGAAGGCACAATAGAAATTAAATCAGTAGCAAGAGACCCAGGTAGCAGAGCCAAGATATGCGTTCATTCTCAAGACTCTTCGATCGATCCTGTTGGAGCATGTGTTGGAATGCGAGGAAGCAGAGTGCAGACAATAGTTAATGAATTACATGGTGAAAAAATAGATATTATAAAATGGACTGAAGATTTACCTACATTAATTTCTGAATCACTCTCACCAGCAGAAATTCAAAGAGTGTTAATTGATCAGGAAAATAAAAGAATAGATATAATTTTATCAGAAGAAAATTTAAGCAAAGCAATTGGCAGAAGAGGTCAAAATGTAAGGCTAGCATCAAAATTAACTAATTATGAAATAGATATACTTACAGACAAAGAAGACTCTCAAAGAAGACAGGTAGAATTCAAAGAGAGAACAGAAACATTAATTAAAAATCTTGAGGTAGATGAAACTTTAGCACAACTTTTAGTTTCTGAAGGATTTACTTCAATTGATGAAATTGCTCAATCACAATCGGAAGACATTTCTAAAATTGAAGCTATCGATGAGGAAACAGCGAAAGAATTAATTGAAAGATCAAAAGAAACTTTAATTAAAGAAAAAGAAGCAGTTGCTGAAAAATTAAAAGAACTTGGTGTTGAAGAAGCTCTTGTTAATTTAAAGGGAATGACGCAAGGAATGCTTGTTATACTTGGCCAAAAAAATATAAAAAAAATTAGTGATTTTGCAGACCTATCTTCAGATGAGCTAATAGGCGGGTTTGACGAAATTAAAGGAAAAAAAATTAGAATAGAAGGCTATTTAGAAGAATTTTCTCTTTCAAGAAAAGAGGCAGATGATTTGATAATGGCAGCTAGAGAGATAGCTTATAGATAATGTTATGGAAAAAGATAAAAAAAAAACACTTACAATTTCCTCAAATTTTAAAAAAAAATTTGATACATCATCAATTTCATCAAACGGCAAAGAGTCTTTTTCAATAGATAAAAAAAAAGCTTTTAGGCCTAACAAACAATTTAGAAAACATAGCATATCTACTAATACATCTTTTAATCAAAGTGATAAGAAAAAAAATTTTGCTAGAAAATTTATAGAACAACAAGCAACAAAAGATTTTATTAAAAAAGACAACAAACCTGTTGGTAAAAGTAAATTAAAACTAAAAGCTCCGTTAGATAAACGTGACTTTAAACTGACTGTTTCACGAGCCTTAAACGTTGAAGAAATAGAGATAAAGCAGAGGAGTTTAGCATCTGTTAAACGTGCTAGACTGAAGGAAAAGAAGAGACCAGATGGAGAGGAAAAAAAAGAATTTAAAAAAGTAATAAGGGAAGTAAAAATACCAGAACAAATTACTATTCAAGAACTTTCAAATCGAATGGCAGAAAAATCTGGAGATATAATAAAGTTTTTGTTTAACATGAAAGTTGTAGCTACAATAAATCATAATATTGATAAAGATACAGCAGAGTACCTAGTAAAGGAATTTGGACACAAACCAATTTTAGAGGAAAAACCGTCTATTGGTTCAAATAAATCGGAGGAAAAGTTTATCGGTGAAGTCAAAATAAGGCCGCCTGTTGTTACAATAATGGGACATGTAGATCATGGAAAAACTTCTTTACTTGACTCACTAAGAGATACGAACGTTGTTTCCGGGGAACATGGAGGTATTACTCAACATATTGGTGCCTACCAAGTAAATACTAGTGCAAATAAATTAATTACATTTATAGATACACCAGGTCATGCAGCTTTTACTGAGATGAGAGCGAGAGGTTCAAAAATAACTGATATTGTAGTTTTGGTAGTTGCCGCAGATGATGGAATAAAACCCCAAACTATAGAAGCCATAAATCATGCTAAAGCTGCGAAGGTGCCTATTATCGTTGCAATTAATAAATGTGATTTACCTGAAAAAAATATTTCTAAAATCAAAAATGAGATGATGCAGTATGAACTTATTGCCGAAGATCTTAGTGGAGATACTTTATTTGTTGAAGTTTCAGCTCTTAAAAAAATGAATCTAGACAAATTAAAGGATAGCATTTTATTACAATCAGAAATTTTAGATTTAAAAGCTTCTTTTAGCGACAAAGCAAAAGGAGTAGTTATTGAGTCTAAAATAGATAAAGGAAAAGGTCCTGTTTCAACTATCTTGATAAGAAACGGAAAACTTAAACGTGGAGATTATTTTATTTGTGGTGATACATGGGGAAAAATTAGAGCAATGATAAATCATGAAGGAAAAATGGTAAACGAGGCATTACCATCTATGCCAGTAGAAATTTTGGGAATGAATAATTCTGCATTTGCTGGAGCAGAATTTATAGTAACAAAAGACGAGAGCGAAGCTAAAGAATTATTTGAATTTAAAAAAAACAATTCAGCTCAAAATAAAACTTTGGCTAAAGATAAAGCAACTCTATTCGATAGTTCGAATGATAAAGATGAATTAAACATTATAATTAAGTCTGATGTTCAAGGTTCGAGCGAAGCACTAAAAATGGCTATTAATAAAATAGAACACAAAGAAGTAAAGGCAAAAATAATTTTATCTGATATTGGCATGATTAATGAAACAGACGTTTCTCTAGCAAAAGCATCTAATGCAATATTAATTGGTTTCAATGTTAAAGCTAACAAGGAAGCAAAAAAATTAGCCGAAGAACAAAAGACCGATATTAAATATTTTAACATTATTTATGAAGCTATTGATTATGTTGAGAAATTATTATCAGGGCTTTTAGAACCTGATATCAAGGAAACTGTTTTAGGAAGTGCAGAAATACAGAAAATTTTCAAAGTATCGTCAGCTGGAAAAATAGCAGGTTCAAAAGTAATTAGTGGTGAGATTAAAAGTAAATCTAAAGCAAGAATTATTAGAGATGGTGTAGTTGTTTATAATGGAGAAATTTTATCAATCTTTAGAGAAAAAAATCAAGTAAAAGAAGTAGGCACAGGACTGGAATGCGGAATAAGCATTAAAGACTTTATGGATTTTAAAGAAAAAGATGTAATAGAGTCTTATTTATCTGAAGAAGTAAAAAGATCAATTTAAAATGATGAGCAGTCAATCAACACAAAGATCACTTAGTCAAAGACAACTTAGAGTCGGTGAGTTAGTTAAGCAAAATTTAGGAGAATTATTTATTAGAAATGAAGCCAAAATACCTTCATTTAGTACAAAATTAATAACTGTAACTGAAGTGAGAATGACACCAGATTTAAAAACCGCCAGAGTATATGTTATCCCTTTAGGAGGCGTAGATACAAAAGAAACAGTTAGGATCTTGACGGAATTCTCTCATCTTGTTAGAAAAGCTTTATCTAAAAGGCTTGATATTAAGTTTCTTCCTAAACTTACTTTTGTAGAAGATAACTCATTTGAATATGCTGAAAAGATTGAAAAAATTATAAAAGAAAATAATAAAAATGATAATGAAAAAAAAAGATACAATTAAATCCCTAGCTATTCATGAAAAAGATGTTGGCTCTACAGAAATTCAAATAGGTTTACTTACAGATAAAATTACAAAATTATCTGAACACTTTAAAAAATTTAAAAAGGATAAACATTCTACTTTAGGTTTAACTAAATCAGTAAATAAGAGAAAGAAACTTCTAACTTACCTTAAAAAGAAAAATGTTGAGTCCTATCAAAAGGTCATCAAACAATTAAATTTAAGGAAATAATGTTCAAAATACATAAAGAAGAATTAGAAGTTAATGGTAAAAAATTGACTTTAGAAACTGGAAAAGTTGCACGCCAAGCAGATGGAGCAATTGTTGCGTCATTAGGCGAGACAGTAGTGATTGCTACAGCTGTAGGAGCAAAAAAATTAAATGATGGACAAGACTACTTTCCATTATCTGTCAATTATCAGGAAAAATATTATGCAGCCGGTAAAATACCAGGTGGATATTTCAAAAGAGAAGCCAGACCAACTGAGGCAGAAACCTTAATTTCAAGGTTAATAGACAGACCCATTAGACCTTTGTTTCCCTCAAGTTTTCTTAATGAAGTTCAATTGCTTCCAACAGTTTTATCTTACGACGGAGAAAACCAACCTGATGTTTTATCGATTATCGCATCTTCTGCTGCGTTAGCTATTTCTGGTTTGCCATTTCAAGGACCTATTGCGGCAAGCAGAGTTGGATATAAAGATGGAAAATATTTATTAAATCCATCTCTAGAAGAATTAAAAGAGTCCGAATTAGACCTAGTTGTAGCTGGAACAAAAGATGCAGTCTTAATGGTTGAGTCCGAGACCTCCGGTTTATCTGAAAAGGTAATGTTAGATGCTGTTAAATTTGGTCATAAAAAATTTATTCCAATAATTGAAGCGATAGAAAAGTTAGCAAAAAAAGCTGGCAAACCTAAATGGGAAGTTGAAGAAATTGATCTATCAGATGTTAAGAAGAAGATTGCTGAAAAATTTGAAACAGACTTAAGAAGTGCATTTAAAGAGATAGATAAAAAGAAAAGATCAACAGCCATTTCTGAAATTGAAACTCAGTGTAAGGAAATGTTTGCCGAAGACGAGTCGTTGACAGAAAACCAAGTAATGGCTCAGCTAAAATCCTTAGAAAAAGATATTGTAAGAACAGCAATTTTAAAAGATAAAAAAAGAATAGATGGAAGAGGCTTAGCAGATATTAGACAAATTAAATGTGAGGTTGGTGTATTACCAAGAACACATGGATCTGCATTATTTACTAGAGGAGAAACCCAAGCACTCGTGGTTACTACTCTAGGCATGTCAGATGACGAACAAAGACTAGAAAGTTTAGACGGTATGCAAAGATCTAATTTTATGTTGCATTATAACTTCCCTCCATTTTCTGTAGGAGAGTGTGGAAGAATCGGAACAGGAAGAAGAGAAATAGGTCATGGTAAGTTAGCATGGAGAGCAATCAACTCATCATTACCTAAAAAAGAAAATTTTCCTTACACGTTAAGAGTTGTTTCTGAGATTACCGAGTCCAATGGATCTTCATCTATGGCTACGGTCTGTGGAACTTCATTATCTCTTATGGATGCAGGAGTTCCTATTAAAGAGCCGGTTGCTGGTATAGCAATGGGACTTATTAAAGAGGGAAAAGATTTTTCTGTATTATCAGATATTTTAGGTGATGAAGATCATTTAGGGGATATGGATTTTAAAGTTGCAGGCACGAAAAATGGAGTAACATCGTTACAGATGGATATTAAAATCACAGGTATTACTTTTGAAATCATGGAAAAAGCTTTAGATCAAGCGAAAGCTGGAAGAGAGCATATTCTTGGAGAAATGAATAAAGCTATTAAAACATCAAGAAAAGAATTTTCAAAGCACACTCCAAAAATGGAAACAATAAAAGTAGACAAAAAAGATATAGCTACAGTAATTGGTAAAGGTGGAGCAACTATAAGAGAGATTGTAGAAACATCAGGAGCTAAAGTAGATGTGAATGATACAGGTGAAGTAACAGTTGCAGCTCCAGATGAAGCGTCAAGAAATAAAGCATTAGAATTTATCAAAAATTTAATTGCTAAACCTGAAATGGGAAAAGTTTACAAAGGCAAAGTTGTAAAAATTATGGAGTTCGGAGCTTTTGTAAACTTTTTAGGAAAACAAGATGGCTTAGTTCATATTTCAGAATTAGCTGAGAAAAGAGTAGCTAAAGTTAGTGATGTTGTTAAAGAAGGTGATGAAGTCTCAGTTAAAGTTGTTGGATTTGATAGAGGTAAAGTTAAATTATCAATGAAACAAGCTAAAGCTTCTTAAGACATATTTTTGGGATCAGGCATACCCACTTTATTATAACCAGCATCAACGTAGTGAATTTCTCCAGTTACTCCGGCAGCCAAATCACTCAATAAGTATAAAGCTGAGTTTCCGACATCATGAATATCAACATTTCTTTTTAGAAAAGAATGATCCTCATTCCACTTATACAAGAACTTTGCATCACCAATAGCTGAAGCGGCTAATGTTTTAATTGGGCCGGCACTTATTGCATTAACTCTCAGTTTTTTCTGCCCTAAGTCTCTTGCTAAATATTTTACACTAGCTTCAAGTGCTGATTTACATACACCCATTACATTATAATTAGGAATTGCCTTTGTAGACTCATAAGTAAGCGTTAATAAACTTCCATTTTCTTTCATGATTTTTGAAGCTTCTTTAGAAACTTCAGTGAATGAAAAGCATGAAATTAGCATACTTCTTAAAAAGTTTTCTCTAGATGTATTTAAATATTCACCTGATAATTCTGATTTGTCTGAGAATGCTACGGCATGAACAACAAAATCAATTTGACCCCATTGTGATTTGATATCTTCAAATAATTTTACAACTTCTTCTTTTTTTTCAACATCACAGCTAAAAGTTAATTTAGAATTAAGTTTTTCTGCTAAAGGTATAACTCTTTTTTTTAGAGCATCTCCAAGATAAGTAAATGCTAGTTCTGCACCTGCTTCTGCTAACTTTTGTGAAATTCCCCAAGCTATAGAGCGCTCATTGGCAACGCCCATAATTAAACCTTTCTTTCCTTTCATTAAATCCATGATTTATACCTTTTCAAAAATAAGAGCAGCGTTTGTTCCCCCAAATCCAAAACTATTAGACATAACTGTATTTAATGTTGCTCCTTTTTCAGTTTTAGAAACTATTGGAAATTTTTTTGCTTCTTCATCCATATCAGAAATATTAGCTGAGCCAGTGATAAAGTTATTTTTCATCATTATTAAACAGTAAATAGCTTCATGAACTGAAGCTGCCCCTAAAGGATGACCAGATAAAGATTTTGTTGAGCTAATTTTTGGTACATTTTCCCCAAAAGTTTTTCTAACAGCATTTAATTCAGTGATGTCACCAACAGGTGTAGATGTTCCATGAGTATTTATATAATCAATTTTATTTTTTGCAGTAGACATTGCCATTTGCATACATCTAACTGCACCTTCACCAGATGGAGCAACCATATCGTAGCCATCAGAAGTAGCACCGTAACCGGTAAGTTCAGCGTAAATTTTTGCACCTCTTGCTTTAGCATGTTCGTATTCCTCTAAAACTAAAACACCAGCTCCACCAGCAATTACAAATCCATCTCTTGTTTTATCATAAGCTCTTGAAGCAGTTTCGGGTTTGTCATTGTACTTAGAAGACAATGCGGTCATCGCATCAAACATTGCAGTCATTGCCCAGTGTACTTCTTCACTGCCACCAGCAAAAATTACATCTTGTTTACCCATTTGAATTAATTCCATTGCATTACCGATACAATGACCACTAGTTGCGCAAGCAGAACTCATCGTGTAATTAGTGCCTTTGATTTTGAATGGAACTGCAAGTGTTGCTGATGCAGTACTAGCCATTGTTCTTGGAACAATAAAAGGTCCCATAAGTTTTGGAGTTTTTGCTCTTGTTTTATCTGCAGCTAAAATTACGTTTTCAATTGAAGGGCCACCAGATCCCATAATAATTCCAGTTTTTATATTACTAACTTCATTATCCTCTAATCCTGAATCGTTGATAGCCTCTTTCATCGCAACATAGTTATATGCTGAACCTGATCCCATAAAACGCATTGATTTTCTATCTACGTGATCTGAAAGTTTAATATTTGGTTTGCCATGAATATGGCTTTTTAGATTATGTTCTTTATATTCTTCACAGTAAGAAATACCAGATTTTGAATTTAGTAAAGATTGATGTACTTCTTCTTGATTATTCCCTAAGCAAGAAACAATACCAAGTCCTGTTATTACGACTCTTCTCATGATTTGAATAATCCTACTTTTAGATTTTCTGTTCTATAAATTATTTTTCCATCTGCACTTAATACTCCATTAGCTAAACCAACACATGTGCCTTCTTTTTTTAAAACTCTTTTCATGTTTATTTCGTAGGTTGCCATTTTCACTTTTTTTAAAACCTCACCTGTAAATTTTACAGAATTTACTCCTAAAGCTCTACCTTTTCCTGGCTCGCCAATCCACCCCAGGTAGAATCCAACTAGTTGCCACATTGCATCTAGGCCTAAGCAACCTGGCATAACTGGATCTCCCTTAAAATGACAATCAAAAAACCATAAACTATCTTTGATATCTAGTTCTGCTTTAATAAAACCTTTTTTAAACTCTCCAGTATCATTCCTAATTTCAGTAATTCTATCAAACATCAACATGGGAGGAAGTGGAAGTTTAGCATTTCCTTCTCCAAATAATTTTCCCTCTCCACACGAAATTAGATCTTCGTAGCTATAACTATTTTTTTGCATAATTTTTAAACTGTTTTACTTGATTTAAGAAAGTAATGGTATATATTTCTAATTTAGAATTATTATAAACTACAAATTACTAAGTGAAAAAAACAAGTATTTTAAACAAATTAAGATCTTCTGGTTTAAGACCCACAAAACAAAGATTAGAAATAGCTAAGTTTTTATTTAATAGAGACAAGACATTTCATTTTACAGTCGAAAGTTTAGGCAAACATTTAGCAAAAAAAACTACAACAAAATTTGCACTAGCAACAATATATAATACTGTACACGCTTTTAAAAAAGCAGGTCATTTAAGTGAGGTGTACTTAAGAGGTAAAAACAACACTACTTACTTTGATACAAATATTTCAAATCATCACCACTTTTATGACAGTGAAACATCAGAATTAATTGACATTAATGAAAACGAGATAAAATTTAATAAAATTCCTAAAGCACCTAACGGCAAAACTATTAAAAACTTAGAGGTAATCATAAATCTGAAAAACTGACAGTTTGTCGCTTAGACATACTTTAGAATTATTATAAACTATAAACTAAAAGGATAAAGAAATGAGCGTAGAATTTAAAAAAAATGGAAACGGAAAATGCCCAGTAATGCACGGCAGCATGACAACACAAACAACACCAACACATTGGTGGCCAAAAAATTTAAATTTAGACATCTTACATCAGCATGACACAAAAACTAATCCGATGGATAAGAAGTTTGATTATAAAAAAGAAGTTAAAAAACTAAATTTCAAAGCAATAAAAAAAGATTTATTAAAATTAATGACAGATAGCCAAGAGTGGTGGCCTGCCGACCTAGGACACTATGGTGGTTTATTTATTCGTATGGCTTGGCACTCAGCAGGAACTTACAGAATTGCAGATGGTAGAGGTGGAAGCGGAACTGGAAATCATAGATTTGCTCCTTTGAACTCATGGCCTGATAATACAAATTTAGATAAAGCTAGAAGATTACTTTGGCCAATAAAAAAGAAATATGGAAACAGAGTTAGCTGGGCTGATTTAATGATATTAGCTGGAAACATGGCTTACGAGTCGATGGGATTAAAAATGTACGGCTTCTCTTTTGGAAGAGAAGACATATGGCATCCAGAAAAAGATGTTTACTGGGGTTCTGAGAAAGAGTGGTTACAAGACAAAAGATACTCTAATAATGGAGATAGAAAATCATTAGCCAATCCATTAGCTGCGGTAGTTATGGGATTAATTTACGTTAACCCTGAAGGTGTTGATGGAAAGCCTGATCCTTTAAGAACAGCACATGATGTGAGAGAAACATTTGGAAGAATGGCGATGAATGATGAAGAAACATGTGCCTTAACTGTGGGAGGACACTCAGTTGGAAGAGCACACGGTAATGGCGATGCTTCTTTATTAGGCCCAGAACCTGAAGCAGGAGAAATTCATGAACAAGGTTTTGGCTGGAATAAAAAAGGTGGCGGCGGCTTAGGTGTAAACCAGGTAACTAGTGGAATAGAAGGAGCTTGGACTACACATCCCAATAAATGGGACGACACTTATTTAAAACTTTTATTGGATTACGAGTGGGAACTTAAAAAAAGTCCTGCTGGAGCTAATCAATGGGAACCAATAAATATGAAAGAAGAGGATAAACCTGTTGATTTAGCTGATCCATCAATCAAAAGAAATCCAATCATGACTGATGCTGACATGGCTATGAAGATGGATCCTAGTTATAGAAAAATATCAGAAAAATTTAGAAAAGATCATAAATATATGTCTGAAACTTTTGCGAGAGCATGGTTTAAATTAACTCATAGGGATTTAGGACCGAGAAAATATTATATCGGACCCGATGCACCTAAAGAAGATTTAATCTGGCAAGATCCTGTACCGCAAGGAAAGAAAAGTTTTAGCGTTAATAAAGCTAAGAAATTAATTGAAGCTACAGGCCTAAAGAGTTCTGAATTAATTAGTACTGCTTGGGATAGCGCAAGAACATACAGAAGAACTGATTGCAGAGGCGGAGCTAATGGGGCGAGAATAAGTTTATTGCCTCAAAAAAACTGGGAAGGCAATGAGCCAGCTAAACTAAAGAAAGTTTTAGGAAAACTAGAAAAAGTTGCAAAAAAAGTAAAAGCAAGTTTAGCTGATATAATCGTGCTTGCTGGAAACGTTGGCTTAGAAAAATCCATTAAAAAAGCTGGATTTAAAGTTAATGTTCCATTTAATCCTGGAAGAGGTGATGCAACTCAAGACCAAACAGATATTGATTCTTTCAAAGTTCTAGAGCCATTACATGATGCTTTTAGAAATTGGACAAAAGAAGAGTATGCAGTATCACCTGAAGAGATGATGCTTGATAGAGCTTCTTTAATGAACCTTTCAGCTAAAGAAATGACAGTGTTGGTGGGTGGTATGAGAGTACTGGATACTAATTATGGTGGAACTAAACATGGCGTGTTTACAAGTAAACCTGGAGCACTAACAAATGATTTCTTTGTTAATCTTACAGATATGAAATTTACTTGGAAACCTATAGGTAAAGATCTATATGAAGTCGTAGATAGAAAATCTAAGAAAACTAAATATACAGCAACAAGAGTAGATTTAGTTTTTGGGTCAAACTCTATATTAAGAGCTTATTCTGAAGTTTACGCTCAAGATGACAATAAAGAAAAATTTGTGAAAGACTTTGTTTCAGTTTGGACGAAAATTATGAATGCAGATAGACAGGAACTGAAAAAATTACACTAATGAGCGAGCAGATTTATTCAGATTTTTATAAAGTACCTAATGTTAAAATTGATATTTTAAGATTAAGAACTGAATTAGAAGATGTTCTTAAGAAAAAAAAATTCAACACATTAGGTATCTCGCACTTTGGAGCAATTTCTATTAATAGAATTCCTGGTGATGAAGAATCTATTAAAGGCCACAATACAAGAGGTGCTTATTGGACTTACCCAGATGAAAAAGGAAAAGAAGTAAAAAGAGATCAAACGATTGATGAGTCTAAATATACAGAGATAGTTCCAGAATTTAAAAACACGTACTTTGAAGAAATATACAATTTACTGAAAAGTAAGTTTAAATTAGGTAGAGTAAGAATTTTATTAAAAGAACCAAGATCAACATTAAGTTGGCATAGAGACCCAGAACCTAGATTACATATCCCAATAATTACAAATCCTGGATGTAAAATGGTTATAGAAGATGTTGCAAAACATATGCCAGCAGATGGCTCTGTAACTATTACTAATAATACAAAATATCACAATTTTTTTAATGGAGGAGAGCAAGATAGAATCCATTTAGTTGCTTGTGTTTTAGAAAATCCTTTTAAAAAAGCGATTAATTAATTAAAATAATTTCATGACAGAGTTTAGCAGTGGTATATTCAAAGTTATAGCGAGTACGAGCGCCGGAAGGGCACTTGTTTATACGATTGGACACATCATAATAGCTATGACAGTTGTTTCTGTGCTTACTGGCGCAAGCCTATGGGAAGCAGGATTAGTAGCTTTGGTAGAACCTACTATTAATGGATTTTGGTATTATATCTTAGATAAAATATGGTCCGCGAAATTTAAAAAGTAATATTATAACAATCCCCATAAGCTATCTTTTTTGACCCAACCTTTAAATTTATCTACCGTTATATTACACCATTCGTCTTTGCACTTTTTAATTTTACAAAGACGACCTTTCTTAAGAATTACTTTAGGAGTTGAATAAATAGTTGGTTTATTAAAAACCAGGACGTCGTCATATATTGTTAACGCGGCTTTTTTTTTTGAAAGTTGAGAAATATGGATCCAGCCGGAATTATTTTCATGATCTCTTATTTTTCTAAAAGTATCTGATTTATCTTGTACTAGAACGGGTAAAAATTTTTTTTTGTAAAAAATTTTCACTGGATAATCAAAAGAAGGACCTTGGCGTAAATTTACTGTTTCGTTTCTTAATGTTAGAAAATACTCCTCTTTTGCAAACAAATTATGTGTAAAAAAAAATAAAACTAATAAAAAAATTAATTTTTGCATTTATTTATACAGTTTTTATTGACACTTATTTTTGCTGTTCTCAAGTTCATTTTAAGGGAATTAAATATTAACATATTTGTATTTAAATCACTTTTTAAATTTAAAACCGTTTTTAAAACTTCATTAGCTTGTAGAGAGCCCATTACACCAGCTACTGGAGAAAAAATTCCTTCGGTTTCACAATTGTTTTCTAAAGTTGGTTGTTCTGGCATAAAACATCTATAACACGGCCCTTTTTTTTTGAAATTGAATTTAAAAAGATGTCCATCAAAACGACTTATAGCAGCAGAGATAAGAATCTTTTTATTTTTTTTACAAAAATCGTTTATTAAATATCTAGTTTCATAGTTGTCAGTACCATCGCAAATTATTTCATAATTCTTCAGAATAGATTTTATATTTTTAAAAGTTAATCTAGATTTAAATGTTTTAATTTTAATATTTTTATAAATCTTTTTAACTTGGGTTTTAGCTTGTATAACTTTATATTTATTTAAATCATTACTATTAAACAATATTTGTCTATTTAAATTGCTTATTTCTACTTTGTCAGAATCTACTATACTTACATGACCAATACCTGAGGCCGCTAAGTAAGTAATTAGCGGACATCCTAAACCGCCCATCCCGATAATTAAAATTTTTGCTTTTTTGATTTTTTTTTGACCTTGTATACCAATTTTTTTAAGAATTATTTGTTTTTCGAATCTTTTGAATTCTTTAAAATTAAAACTCATTATTTATTTGGTTCCAGTTGAACCAAAGCCACCGGAACCACGTTTTGTATCTTCTAGTGTTTTTACTTCTTTTAAATTAGCTTTAATTATAGGGCATAAGACCATTTGGGCTATTCGCGCGCCATTTTCTACCAAAAAACTTTTAGCACCTAAATTAATTAAGATTACTTTTAATTCTCCCCTATAATCAGCATCAATTGTTCCTGGGGTATTCAAGACACTTATTTGACTTTTTGCTGCTAAACCAGATCGTGGCCTTATCTGAATTTCAAAGTTTTTAGGGATCGAGACAGCTATTCCCGTTGGAATAATAGCTGTAGATCCAGGTTTAATCTCAACATTTTCATTAATATGTGCCGCAAGATCCAAACCAGAAGATCCTTCTGTTTCGTATTTGGGTAATACAACTTTATCAGAAAGTCGTTTAATTAAAATTTCTGTCATCAAGTAATTTATCTAACAAAATTTGTGCAATTTTATTAGCTATAAAACTTTTTTTATTTTTGGGAAAGTGTTTTATATTTCCTTTTTTATCAATCATTGTAACTTTATTGTAATCAGAGTTAAATCCAATATTCTTTTTAGAAACATCATTTGCAAAAATAAAATCACAATGTTTGTTTTTAATTTTACTCAAAGAGTTTTTAGTTAAATTATCTGTTTCAGCTGCGAACCCAGCTACTATTCGAGGCCTGCTTTTATTATTTTTTGATAAATATTCCAAGATATCATTATTTTTTTTTAAAATTATAGAATTGGATTTGATTTCATCTTTTTTAATTTTTTTATTTTTTTTAAGAATTGGTTTAAAATCTGCTACAGCAGCTGCACAAACTGCTAAATCTACTGGCAAAGAGTCTTTGACCTTAAGCATCATTTCATCCGCGGAAGTTACTTTTTTAACCTTAATATCCTTAGGAACTTTGTAAGTTGACGGACCAGCAATAACCGTTGTTTTAATGCCAAGTTTATTTAACGCCATTGCTATTTCATAACCTTGCTTTCCACTAGACTCGTTAGAAATATATCTTACTGGATCAAGATATTCACGCGTTGGACCTGTTGTTACTAATGCTTTTAAATTCTTTTTTTTAACAATGTCCTTTTTATCGAAATAATTCTTAAGATAGGAAAATATCTGTCTTGGACTAGACATTTTTCCTTCACCAAATTCACCGCATGCCATTTCACCTTTTTCAGGACCTATGAATAAATATCCAAAATCTTGCAAAACTTTTAAATTAGTTTGAGTAGCTTTATGTAACCACATCCTTACATTCATCGCAGGGACCAATAACACATCCTTATTAGAGGCTAGTAAAACAGTTGTTGCTAAATCTTCAGCTTTTCCAATCGTTAGTTTACTCATAAAATTAGCAGTTGTTGGCATTACAATTATTATGTCGGCCCACCTAGATAAAGCTATGTGATCAATTTCAGCCTCAGAGTCCTGATCAAATATATTTTCATATGTTTTAGATTGAGTAAGGGTAGTAAGTGACAAAGGTGTTACAAACTCTTTTCCACTTTTAGTCAAAATTGTTTTTATTTCTGAGCCATTCTTTCTTAACAATCTAATGAGGTCCAAAGATTTATAGGCCGCTATTCCTCCGCCGATGATTATTAAAATTTTCTTATTTTTTAGTTCCATTCTGAGATTAAAATACCAATAGCATAACAATTACAACACCAAAAAAACTCATAATAATGTTATTTCTAAAGTTTTTAATTTTCATCTGTTCTAATTCTAGATTTTTATTGCTAGGACCAATACTTATTTTTCCTTCTGCCATAAGTTTTAAAGCGTAATTAGCTTTATCCATTAACTCAGGGAAATCAGGAATTCTTTTAATTATTTCTGCAGAAGTATTTATTGCGGTATCAATAGTCTTTTTTGGTCCTTTCAAACTCTTTAACCAGTCTTCTAAAACTGGTTTTGACACTTCCCAAATATTTGTTTCAGGATATAGTTTTCTCGCAACACCTTCGACCACTACCATATTTTTTTGAAGCAACAACAAAGACGGTTGAGTTGCCATATTAAACTTTTCTGTTATTTCAAATAATTGAGCTAATAAATTTCCACCTGAAATGTCCTTAATAGACTGACCAAATATAGGCTCACCAACAGACCTTAGAGCTTGAGCAAATTCATCTCTCGAAGCCTCTTTAGGAACAAGCCCTGCCTGAAAATGAACGTCTGCGACTTTAACGTAGTCTCTTTGAATAAATCCGTATAAAATTTCTGCTAAATATTTTCTGTTATTTTTATCTAGCCTACCCATAATTCCAAAATCTACGGGTACAATATTTCCTTTAGAGTCTACAAACAAATTACCTTGATGCATATCTCCATGGAAGAAACCATCCCTTACAGCTTGTTTGAGAAAATGTTGTATTAAATTTTCTGCTAGTTTTTTTAAGTTAACACCTTGCTCTTCTAATTTTGAATGTTCCCTAATAGAAATACCTTCAACTTTATCTAAAGTAAGTATTTTTTTTGTTGTGTAGTTCCAGTAAATTTTAGGAACATTAAAGCCAATATCAGATTTTGTATTTTCATATAGTTCATTAGCAGCTGCAGCCTCAAATCTTAAATCCATTTCGATATTAGTTATCTCTCTTAATAAGTGAACAACCTCAATTAATTTAAGTCTTTTTGCTTTTGGAATTGCATTCTCAACTATGTATGCAAATAACATGAGTGCATCTAATTCTTCGTTAAACAGTTTCTCTATTTCAGGTCTTAATATTTTTATTGCAACTTGTTTTTCTTGGTTCTCATTTTTTATTTTTGCAAGATGAACTTGCGCAATAGATGCAGCTGCGATTGGTTCACTTATTTCAATAATATTATTAAATTGCTTTTCTCCAATCTCTTTTTTTATTACTTTTTTTGCCTCATAAAGATCAAAGGCCGGCACTTTATCTTGAAGCTTCTCTAAGTCCTTAGCCATTTGATCTCCAATAATATCTGGCCTTGTAGCAAGGAATTGACCTAGTTTGATAAAAGTAGTCCCCATACCTTGTAAAGCTAAACAAAGTTTTTCACCTGGTTTTTGATTGTTCTCAAACCGATTATTTTCTGTTCCAATTGAGATAAAACTAAAAAATAAGTTTATTGGTACAGGAATTTGATGGACTTGATTTATAATATCAACTGCTCCTGAAGTAGATAATCTTCTAGCAATTTGAAATAATTTAAAAACTCTTTTGAACATTATATTTTCCAACCAGAATGGATTGCTGAAATTCCATTTGATAAATTTCTATATTCAACATTAGAAAAACCATTTTTAATCATCAAATCACATAGTTGTTTTTGATTATAAAATGAATCTATACTTTCAACTAGATAATCATATGGCTTAGATGAACCCACAATATACTTACCTGCTAACGGGATAATTTTAGAATACTGTTTATATAAAAAATTTAATGCCTCATTATCTATTTTTGAAAATTCTAAGCACATGAATCGTCCACCCGTTTTTAAAACCCTGTAAGCTTCTTTTAAAGCTTTATTAATATCACTAACATTTCTTATCCCGTAACTTATAGTGTAATAATCAAAAGAATTATCTTTAATAGGCAGAACTTCAGCTGCAGCTTTTATCCACTCAATATTTTTATATTTTTTTAAATTTTTTTTTCCTTCCTCGAACATTTCATTATTTGGTTCTACACAAGTAATTTTTGCAGAATGATTAATATAATTTGAAAATAATTTTGCTATGTCACCTGTACCAGATGCAACATCAATAAGATTTGAATTAGGAGATGGGTTAAGCCAGCTAATGTATTTATCTTTCCAAATACGGTGAATACCTAAAGACATAACATCATTCATCAAATCATATTTCTTATAAACTTTTGAAAATACTGAATTGACTAATTTTGTTTTATCTTGAATATTGTTTTTCATAAAATAATTATATGCCAGAATTACCAGAAGTTGAAGTTGTTAAAAGGTCTCTGACTAGCAAAATCCAAAAATTAGTTGTCGAGAAAATAACAGTTAAGGATGAAAAATTAAGATATAAAATAAATAAAAAGAAATTAAAAACTCTTTTAGGTCTTAAGATTATCAAAATTTTAAGAAGGTCAAAATTCTTATTATTTATATTTGAAAAAAATACTGTGATGCTTGTGCACCTTGGTATGACAGGTAAATTTTTTTTTCTTAATAAGAATGCCAAAAAATTTAAAACAAGTTTTTACTACAATATAGATGAGTCTAAAAATAATAAACATAATAGATTGATATTCTCATTATCTAAGAAGCAAAAATTAATTTATAACGATGTTAGAAAATTCGGTTTTATTAAAATCTTAGATAAAAGACAGTTACAAAACAATCTCCACCTTAAAAATTTAGGTCCTGAACCATTAGGTAATAGTTTTGATTTTAAATATTTTAAAAAATACTTAATTAATAGAAACAGAATAATTAAGGATATTTTAATGGATCAAAAATTTGTATCAGGTTTGGGTAATATTTATGTGAATGAGGTACTTTTTTTAAGTAAGGTTAAACCAACAAAAAAAACTTATTTAATTAAAAATAGTGAAATTTATAAGATAATTAAGAATACAAAAAAAACGTTAAAAAAAGCAATATCTTTGGGCGGTTCGTCCTTAAAGGATTTTTCTAGCAGCGATGGAAAAAAAGGTGAGTTTCAACAATATTTTTATGTTTACGGAAGAAAAGGAGAAAATTGCTTAAATAGAAATTGCAATAAAAAGATCATAAAAACAATTATAGGAAATAGAGCTACCTTTTACTGCCCTAAGTGCCAAAAATAATAAAGTTGACCGTATAAATCCATTTCTATATACAATCGTAAAAAATGCCTAACACTAAATCAGCAATTAGAAGAGTAAGAAGAGTTAAAAAACAAACTCAGGTCAATAGAATTAGAAAAAGTAAGTATAAAAATGCTGTAAAACAAATGGAACTTTTAATTAAAAACAAAGAAAAAGATAAAGCTAAAAAATACTTTTCTAAGTTCCAGTCAATTCTAATGCAGGTTGCTAAGTCAGGCGTAGTTAATAAAAATACAGCTTCTAGAAAAATTTCTAGAATATCAAAAAAGATCTAATAATTTTCAATCACAATTTAAAGTTGATTCATTAAAAATGAACTAATCTATATATAGATTAGTTCGTCAAAATATAGAAAGAATAATTGTTTAGTTGCATTTAAAAAAAATTCTTAATTTAAAAAAAAATTTAAATTCTATTTTTAATTTAATTCAAAAAAAATAATTCTATCTTAACGTTAGTTATACAACTCAGTTAAGTTTTTTTTTTGAAATATATAAATAATTCTTGCAAATATTTTTAAAAGGGAGTTTATAAGGCTTTCTTTAAAACTTTCTACATGGAAAACAATATTACAAAAAAACAAAACGCTTTTATTTCTGAAGAAGAAAAAACGTTAAACTGGGAAGACATACAAGCCACCTTTAAAAAAACTTTTGGAACAGAGGTTTATAATAGCTGGTTACAAAAAATATCTCTTGTTAAAGAATATAATGACTATTTAATTTTAGGAGTCCCTACTAGGTTTTTTAGAGATTGGATCGTATCAAGGTACTTAGATAAAATTTTAGAACAAGTAAAAAGCTTTAAATTAAGCTTAAATAGAATTGAGTTCAAAATAATCGAGGATAATAAGCAAAACCAAGAGTATTTAAAGATCAATGAGCTAAATAAAGTGACAGAGATCAAAGACTCAATTCTTAATTACAATAGACTAAACCCAAATCTAAATTTTGATAGTTTTATAGAGGGAAAAAGCAATGATATTGCGTTGTCTTACTCTAAAAAAGTATGCGAGCATATTGCAAGATACAACCCGCTATACATTTGTGGAGGTGTAGGTCTAGGAAAAACCCATTTATTAAATGCTATCGGCTTAAAATTACAGAATAATAACAATGTAATGTTTATTTCTGCAGAGAGATTTATGTATCATTTTATTAAATCCATAAAGAAGAACGACATGGTTAATTTTAAGGATTTTTTTAGAAAATCCTCAGTTTTTATAATAGATGACATTCAATTTATAAGTGGAAAAGAAAGCTTACAAGAAGAGTTTTTTCATACATTCAATAGTCTAATAGACAAAGGTTCTCAAATTATAATATCTGCAGATAGATCCCCAATGAAACTAGATAGAGTGCAAGATAGAATTAAATCAAGATTAGCTGGTGGACTAGTTGTAGATATCGATCTCCCTGATTTAGAATTAAAAATAAAAATAATTAAAAAGAAAATAGAAGAGATACAAAATCAATTTAAAGAAAATATTAAATTGAGCGAGGATGTCATTAATTATATTGCAACTGAAAGTAAGACAAATATTAGGGAGCTTATTGGTGTACTTAATAGAGTAATCGCTTTTAGTAGAGTTCATAATAAAGAACTTACAATTAACGACTGCAAAAATATCTTAAGAGATGTCTTCAGTCAGATAAGAGTTATCACCGTAGATAAAATACAAAACGTTGTTTCAAACTTTTTTAACATAGCTTTAAGCGAAATGCTGTCTCAACGAAGATCAAGACCGCTTGCAAGACCAAGACAAATAGCAATGTATCTGGCAAAAAAGATGACAACTAGATCTCTACCAGAAATAGGAAGAAGATTTGCTAATAGAGACCACACGACAGTCATACACGCTGTTAAGACAATTACACGATTATCTGAACAAGATGATGAAATGAAGAAAAATATTAATCAGATTAAAAGCTTACTTTTAGAACAATAAATAAATGCAATTCTCAGTTAAAAGAGACGTTCTATTAAAATCATTAAATTTTGTACAAGGCGTTGTTGAGAAAAAAAATACTCTTCCAATTCTTTCTAACGTTTTACTACAGTTAAAAGATAAAAAACTATCAATAGTTGCTACTGATCTAGATATTATATTTTATGATGAAATTCATGATGTAAAAATAGTTAATGAAGGAAGCACAACAACATCTGCGGCTATTCTCTATGATATTTTAAGAAAGATTTCATCTAATTCAGAATTAAACTTTGAGTTAAAATCTGAGAATAAACTTAGCCTTAAAAGTGATAATTCAGACTTTAATTTACTTTGTTTACCAACGGATAACTTTCCAACTTTTGCAGATGAATTTGAAGGACATGAAATTTCACTAAATAACAGTAGATTTTTAAAACTATTAAATAAAACTAAAATTTCGATATCTAATGATGACACTAGGCATTATTTAAATGGAATTTTTCTTCATTTGACAGAAGCTCATGGAAGGCAATTTTTAACTGGTGTTGCTACTGACAGCCATCGACTTTCTTCAAGTAGTTTAGAAATTGATAAAAATGACTTCAATTCTCTAATTTTACCTAGAAAAACAGTTTTTCAGTTATGTTCGTTATTAGCCGAAACTTCAGATCAATTAACAATGCAATCAAGTGAGAATAAAATTAAATTTACACTCGGTAAAATGAAGCTAATTTCAAAAGTAATAGACGGAAAGTTCCCTGATTATAAAAAAGTTGTCCCTACATCAAATGATAAAATATTAACTGTTCCATCAAAGGATTTTGTAAGCTCAATCGAAAGAGTGGCGAGTGTTTCTTTAGATAGAAAAGAAGGTGTAAAATTGGCAATCAATAAGGATAATGTTCAACTATCAGTCAATAGCGCCAACTCTGGAGATGGTAATGAAAAAATAAAAGCCGAATTTAGCTCTGACAATTTAAATATAAGCTTCAATTCAAAATATTTAATAGATATTGCATCTGAAATTGAAGATAAAAATTTAAAAATTAATTTAAAAGATTCAGTTTCACCTGTTCTGATAGAAGATCTTTCGGATAAAAATAGTTATTACGTTATAATGCCAATGAAAATCTAAGATTTTCATAATTTATAATAAAATTTATTTTTTGCCCTAGAATTGTTGATACTCCATCATTCTAAGTCATCGTGGTCAGTAGCTGTTTTATCTTAAGACAAAAAAATGATATAAAACTTTATCAAAAAAAATGTCAAAAAGTTCTGTTTTAGATAATAAAAAAGCATCTTACGGTGCAGATGCCATAAAAGTATTAAAAGGTTTAGACGCCGTAAGAAAAAGACCAGGCATGTACATTGGTGATACTGATGATGGATCAGGTTTACACCATATGGTTTTCGAGGTTGTAGATAATTCTATAGATGAAGCATTAGCCGGACATTGTAAAAATATTACAGTATCAATAAATTCAGATAACACCGTTTCGGTTGAGGATGATGGAAGAGGAATTCCGGTCGACATGCATAAAGGTGAGAAAATGTCAGCTGCAGAAGTTATCATGACCCAATTACACGCTGGAGGAAAGTTCGATCATGACTCATATAAAGTGTCAGGAGGTTTGCACGGAGTTGGAGTTTCTGTTGTGAATGCATTATCTGAAAAACTTGATCTAAATATTTATAGAGATGGAAATGAGTATGAAATTAAATTTAAAGATGGAAATTCAGTAAAACCCTTAAAGAAAATAGGAAAAACTAAAAAAAAAGGAACAAGAATTACCTTTTTACCATCCAAAGAAATTTTTTCATCAATTAAATTTAGTTCTTCAATTCTAGAGAAAAGAATAAGAGAGCTTGCATTTCTTAACAAAGGAATAGGAATTAAATTAATAGACAACACCACAAAAAAATCTAAAGAAATTTTACATAAATACGATGGCGGAATCCTAGAATTTGTAAAACATATAAACAATAAAAAACCTATTTTAGTAAACAAAAATGAAAAAGAGGTTTTTAAAAAGCCAGTTTACGTTACAGCTACAAAAAATAATGTCGTTGTAGAGTGCTCTTTTGAGTGGAACGCTGGATACTCAGAGGAAGTCCTTCCATTTACTAATAATATTCCTCAAAAAGATGGAGGAACGCACTTACTTGGTTTCAGAAGCGCCCTAACAAGAATAATTAACAAATATTCTTCTGATAAAAATAATAAGAAAAATAAAATAACTTTATCCGGTGAAGATATCAAAGAGGGTTTAACGGCAGTTCTATCAATTAAAATGCCTGATCCAAAATTTTCATCTCAAACAAAAGATAAATTAGTATCGTCCGAAATTAGAAATATAGTTGAACATATTATTAATGAAAAAGTATCAACATGGTTTGATCAAAATCCTTCAATAGCTAAAACAGTTTTAGAAAAAATTACGCAAGCCGCAATGGCAAGAGATGTTGCCAGAAAAGCAAGAGATAGCGTAAGAAGAAAAGGAACTTTCGAACTATCTGGTCTTCCTGGTAAATTAGCAGATTGTCAAATACAAAAAAGAGAAGGAACAGAATTATTCATAGTAGAGGGAGACTCAGCAGGAGGTTCAGCTAAACAAGGAAGAGTAAGAGAATATCAAGCGGTACTTCCACTTAGAGGAAAAATTTTAAACACCTACGTCAATGGAAAAAGTAACGGCGAAGATCAATCGACAAAAGCATTATCAAAAATGATGTCGTCAAATGAAATAGTCACATTGATTAATGCTTTAGGAACAGGTTCAAAAGATTTCAATATTGAAAATTTGAGATATGATAAAATTGTTATAATGACCGATGCTGACGTTGATGGCTCACATATAAGAACATTATTATTAACTTTTTTTAATAACTATCCATTTAATCAACTGATTGAGAATGGACATATATATTTAGCTCAGCCTCCTTTATTTAAAGTAACAAAGGCTAATAAGAGTGTTTACATTAAAGATGAGAAAGCATTAGAAGATTACATTTTGGAGACAGGCAAAGTAGATAAAAAAATTAAAAAAGGAAGCACTGAATATAAAAAATTTATCCAAGAGCAAAGAGAAAAGTTATCTATACAGCGTTTCAAGGGATTAGGAGAGATGAACCCAGAAGAACTTTGGGAAACAACTTTAAATCCAGACAATAGAACAATGCTAAGAGTTCAATATTCTAAAGGCACAAAAGATAAATCTAAAGAAGACCAAAAAATGATTAAAGTTTTGATGGGAGATGAAGTTGCTCCTAGAAAAGACTTTATTACTAACAATGCTTTAGATGTAGCTAATTTAGACATCTAGTTAAATGGATTTTTCTACTCTCTTTAGAACAAAAGAGAATCTAAACTTAGATAAAAGCACTCTAACAATCTTAAGATATATTGCGATAATAGGCCAATTTATCGCGATAAATATAGTCTTTTTTTACCTGAACCTAGAGTTTCCAATAAAGGCCAGTTTAATAGTAATTTTTATTGGTTTGATAACTAATCTTTATCTTCAATTTAAAGTTAAGGCCAATCAATTAAAAGACACCTATGCATCTTTATTTTTATTATATGATCTTTTTCAGCTAGCTATTCTTTTGTATCTAACGGGTGGAATTTTTAATCCATTCTCCATTTTACTAATAATACCTGCAATAGTCTCTTCAACTTTTTTAAGCATGGGCACCACAATCATTTTAGGATTTATAACTTCCTTAATTCTTTTTACGTTAACACATTATTATTTACCGTTGCCTGGCCTTTTAGTTGAAAATTTTAACGTACCAAGTTTTTATAAATTCGGAATATTGATTTCTATTTTAATTGGATTAATATTTTTAAGTTACTTTGGAATTCGATTTGCTGGCGAAACTAAAAAAAGATCAGAGGCATTAAATAAATTACAAGAGGTAATAGCCAAAGAATATGAACTCGAGTCCTTAGGTGGTCAAGCAGCTGCTGCAGCCCACTCTTTAGGCACCCCACTTGCAACTATTGCTGTTGTTGCAAAAGAACTTAAAAAAGAAATTGGAGATAACAAAGATGTCTCTAAAGACATTGATCTATTAATAAGCCAAACAAAAAGATGTAGTGAAATTTTAAAACAAATATCAAAAAAACAAATTGAAGAAGATATATTTTTAAGTTCTATAAAATTAGAAGATTTGCTTGAGGAAATTATTGATTCATTTAAGGAAACCTCTTCCAAAAAAATAGAACTAGTCTCAAACGATGATAATAATAAAATAAATATTGAGCGAACCCCTGAAATTATTTATGGATTAAGAAACTTTATTGGTAATGCCGTAAAATTTTCTAAAAGTAGAGTTAAAATTAATTTAGTGAGTGATCTTGAAAAAATAGAAATCAAGATTAATGATGATGGCCCAGGTATTCCTGATGATATTATAAAAAAAATTGGAGAACCTTATATAAAATCTAAATCTACAGAGTTAAATTCAAACTCTGGATTAGGTCTTGGAACGTTTTTAGGAAAAACATTACTAGAAAAACAAGGAGCAAAATTATTGTTTCGAAGCAATAATGATTTAGGGGGTGCTTTAGTAATTATTAGTTGGAATCCTAAAAATTTAGTTAATTCTTAAATTCAAAAGAATAAGAAATAATTTTATAAGCTAATTTAGCAACAAGAAAATTATACGAGTCAAAATTTTTAATTGGAGCTAACTCATTTATATCGGCACCAACAACATTTGAAATCTGGCAAACTTTTTTTATTATAGGCAAGACATCTTCCCAAAGCATTCCCCCTGGTTCGGGTGTACCTGTTGCTGGCATTATGCTTGCGTCAAATCCATCTACATCAAATGTAATATAAACATTTTTATTTTTAAAAAATTTATCTAACAGAGATAAATCCCATGTTTGCTTGTCTTTTCCCCAAAATATTTCAATTCTATCTCTATTATCATTATAAAAATCCATTTCTTCTTTAGATAAATTTCTAATACCAAACGAGACTACTTTTAGGTTTTTATAATCTAAACATCTCTTAATAGCCGAAGCATGCGAAAACTTTTCACCTTGATAGCTTTCTCTTAAATCAGCATGCGCATCAAAATGTAGGAGTGTTATTTCATCGTATTTTTTTGCAAAAGGTTTGATAGATCCAGGCGTTATAGAGTGCTCTCCACCAAAAACTAAAGGAAATTTTTCACTTGAGAGAATATCTTCATTAATTTTTGATAATTGGTCTAGAGCACTCCTTATTTTGTTCTTAATTGAAAAAGGTTTTAATGTCTTAATTCCTATTTCTTTATAAGGTTCTTTATTAAGTTCTTCATCAAACAATTCCACCTGATGAGAAGCTTTAATAATTTCTTTTGGGCCATTTTTTGTACCCCCTCCATAACTTACAGTTTTTTCCAGACCAAATGGAACTACTATTACTTGAGGAGATTTAGATTGCTCAGCGTCAATACCTAAGAAACCTTTTTTAGGACTAAGGTATTTCATTTAAGATTTAAAAATATTAGAGAAATTTCTTTTATCTCTTTTTTTCCAGTTTTCACGGTGATAGGCATCACTTGCAATTAAAGGTAACACACTAGTTGCTTCTGCAAAAACCATTTGCTCTTTTGTAATATCAACTTTACCCCACGAGCTTGCTTCCTTTAGGGTAGAACTACTACAAGCACCATCACGTGTATCCGCTACAGTAATTTGAATTGCATATTTATGCATGTCGACTTTTTTCCCTAAAAGTTCAGCACAAACGACAGTGTCTTGAATAAAATTTTTAGGCACACCCCCACCTATCATTAATAGTCCTGATTGTTTAGATTGTAGTTTAATTTCTGTTAATTCTCTAAACTCTCTTATGGAGTCTATAGTGATATGTTTATCTGGATTTTGTTCTTGATGCATTACTAAACCAAAACCGGCAGAACTATCAGTGAATGCAGGACAGAATATTGGAACATTATTATCGTATGCAGTTTCAATCAAAGAACCTTTTTTCTTAGAATTAGTTTTTAAAAATTTTCCTAATTCTTTAATAAACTCCCTTGAAGTATAGGCTTTTGGTTTTAATGAGTTAGCCACATCACATATCGTTTGATCGCACGCCTGCAACTCTTCTTCATCTATATATGTGTCATAAATTCTATCAATATAGTTATTACGAAGTTTAGTATCATCTTCAAATTGAGATCCTTGGTAATGTTTAAAACCCAACGCTTCAAAGAAATCCATGTCAATTATAGACGCTCCTGTGGCCACTATAGCATCAACCATGTTATGTTTTACTAAATCAGTGTAAAGATCCATACATCCACCTGCTGAGGTAGAACCAGCTAAAGTGAGAAATATTGAGCAATCTTTATCACCCAACATTTCATTATAAATTGCCGCTGCTCTAGCAGTATCTCTTGAAGTAAAAGACATCTTACCCATGCTTTCAATAATTTTCCGTGCATCAAATGATTTGATATCGATGTGCTCTACCGGAGAATTGAGAAGAGATTTTTTATTATGTCCAATATTTGGACTACCTTTTTTTTCCATTAAGCAACTAATGATCCAACTTTTTTATCAAGATCATCGTACATGGACATAATCGGTTTGTCACTTAATTCATGAATTTCATTAGAGTAGAATCCATTAAAGTTAGTTCTAAATGTTAAGCTGTAAGCTCCTAACTGACCTAATTCTATGTAATCACCTTCTTTAATATTGTTTGGTAGTAAGAAAGGTCCTTTCATATAATCTAAACCATCACAAGTTGGTCCAAAAAAACTAAACGCAGTAAGTTTTTTTGATTGAACTCTTCCTTCTGTAATCATTTTTGATGGAAGTACAAAGTTTGGTGCACCAGCATCAAAAAGCGATCCATAAGTTCCATCATTTATGTAAAGATTATTTTTCTTTCTCAAAATTACTTTAACAATGGTAGAGCCACTTTCAGCTACTATTGATCTTCCTGGCTCACAAATAATTTCAGGTAATTTATCTAATTTTAAATTATTTAGTTCTTTTTTAATCTCCATCATATAGTTTGATAAAGGTTCTGGATTTAAATCTGGGTAAATGGATGGAAAGCCACCACCTACATTAATTGTATCTGGAATAATTTTTGTTTTTTTAATTATGCTTCCTATTTCTTTTATCCCTTTTGAATAAGAAATTTTATGCATACATTGAGATCCTACATGAAAACTTATTCCTAATTTTTTAGAGTACTGTTTACAAAGTCTTACTAACCCTAAAGCTTCTGACGGAAGGGCACCAAATTTTCTTGATAAATCAATTTCTGCATGTTCGTTCGAAATAGCTATCCTTACAAAAAGTTCTAAATCTTTTGCTTGATTAGTAGCATCCAAAATTTTTCTTAGTTCATCTTTACTATCTAATGAAAAACTTTTTACATTGTAATCATTATAAGCAGATGCAATACTCTCTTTACTTTTTATAGTATGCATGAAATGAAGTTTTGCTTCAGGATAAATTTTATTAATTAATTTTATTTCATTTAAGGAAGCAACGTCGAATTCGTTAATTCCATTAGCAATAATTTGTTTAATTATTTTTTCGTTAGGATTTGTTTTTACAGCGTAGAGAATTTTTCCTGGAAAATTTTCTTTAAAAAAATTTACGGATTTTTTTATCTCGTTAGGCCGTATACAATATACGGGATAATCTGGTTTTAATGAGTTAACTAGTTCGTTAACTGTTTTAAATTTTCCCATCTCATGTGTCCCTCGTTAGTTAGTTTACACAAAGGTTTTTTAAAAAATTTAATAAAAAAAACCTTAACATTTCCGCGTTTAAGGTTTTTTTGACATAGTGTAAAGAAAAAAATGCTCTTCCTGAGCTGTTGTATTCACACTAATCGTGCCCATATAAGTAGTAAATGAGATCGCAAAAAAATTTACCAGAACAGCTTAAGTTGGCAGACTTTGCCGACAAATCGCTGTTAATTTTGGACGATGATGATCCTTTAAGAGGAAGGCTTGCAAGAGCTATGGAAAAGAAGGGTTTTCAAGTAAAAGAGGCCAAAACAGTAGCTGAGGGACTTAGTATAGTTAAATCTACCCCACCAAGCTTTGCCTGTGTTGATCTAAGACTGGAAGATGGCAATGGTTTAGATGTTGTAAAAGAGCTTTCTAAAAATAAAAAAGAGAGCAGAATAGTGATGTTAACGGGATACGGGAATCTACCTACAGCTGTAGCGGCAGTTAAAGCTGGAGCTATCGATTATATTGCTAAACCTGTAGATGCAGACGATGTTGAGTCGGCTTTG
>ATTF01000007.1 GCA_000419545.1 Candidatus Pelagibacter ubique HIMB058 | reverse complement strand
TTTAGAAGCACCTTTTACTAATCCTGCAATATCAACAAAAGTAATATTAGTATAAATTTTTTTTTTAGATTTTGATAATTCAGTTAATTTATCTAACCTCTCATCAACCACATCTACAATTCCAATGTTTGGATCTATTGTACAGAAAGGAAAGTTAGCTGCTTCAGCGTTCTTAGAAGCTGTTAAAGCATTGAAAAGGGTAGACTTTCCTACATTTGGAAGTCCTACGATACCACATTTAAATCCCATTAAGGTCTTGATTTACTTTACTTGAGAAGAGATCAATTTTTTTATCAATTAGTGTTGGCAATTGTTTAACAATATTTTCAGTGATTTCATTTATTTTTTCCTCTTCGTCTTCTTTAAAATCTTCAAGTACATGATTATTCACTTTTTTCTTCTGTTTTGGATGACCAATGCCTATTCTTACTCTTGAGTAATCTTTTCCGATAAACTTATCTATAGACTCTATTCCATTGTGACCCGCACTGCTTCCACCAAACTTTGCTTTAATTTTTCCAAAATCAATATCCATATCATCGTGGAATACAAAAACATCTTTCGCGTCGATTTTAAAGTAATCGATTAATTCTTTAATCGCTGTGCCTGAATTATTCATGAAAGTTAAAGGTTTAATTGCGTATATTTTTTTTTCATCAATATTGCCTGTGGTAAGTAACCCTTTAAATTTTGGTTTTTGTTTTGAAAGTTTAAAATGATTATTTATTGCGTCGATGATCTTGAAACCAATATTATGTCTAGTATTAGTATAATTAGATCCAGGATTTCCTAACCCTACAAGTAAAAGCATCTTATTAATTATTTTTTCTCAGCTGGTTTTTTTTCTTCAGGTTTCTTATCGCCACCTTCTTTGGCTTTATCATCTTTCTTAGCAGCATCTCCATCTTTAGCTGCCGCATCCGCTCCTTCAGCAGGCGCTTCACCTTCAGCACCTTCAGCTGCAGCCTCACCTTCAGCTGGTTTTTCTGGCTCTTTAATTACAGTAGGTGATGCAACTGTCGCAATAACAAAGTCTCTATCTGTGATAGTTGGAACAACATCATTTCCAAGTTTAACTGATGAAATTTTGATACTAGTTCCAATATCTGTTCCCGCTAAGTCTACAATAATTTCATCAGGAATATTTTCAGCAGGACATTTTAATTCTACTTTTCTTCTTACGATGTTTAAAACTCCACCTCTCTTTAAACCTGGTGAGTCTGGATGATTGATAAATTTAACAGGTATTTCTAAAATAATTTTTTTACCAGCAACTATTCTCATAAAGTCAATATGAATTGGTTCTTCCGAAACTACATGGAAAGCCACGTCTCTCGGTATCACTTTTTCTTTTTTGCCATCTATGTCGAGTTCTAGAACTTTAGATAAGAAAGTGTCTGAATATACTAAACTTTGAATTTCTTTTTTTTTAACTGATATATTTTGATTAGAATCTTTTCCTCCATAAAGAATAGCAGGAATTAAACCTTCTGATCTCAATTTATTATTTGAGCCTGAGGAAGTATTCTCTCTTTTTATTGCTTTTAAATTACTCATATTTATTTGAAAAGGGTATATAACCCAAGATATTTATCAAAACAAGTATTAATTAAATAAGTCTGATACCGAATTTGAGTTTGCTATCCTTTTTATTGCTTCAGACATTAGAGGTGAAATCGATAATACCTCAATTTTCTTATTATTTTTGATTTTATTAGAATTATCAATTGTATCTGTAATGATGAGTTTTTTAATTTTTGAATTTTTAATTTTTTTAGCAGCTTCCCCACTTAAAACTGCATGAGTAATAAACACATAAACTTCTTTTGCACCTTTTCTTCTTAAAGCATCAACCGCATTTATTATAGTGCCACCACTATCAATTATATCATCAACTATTATGCAAGTTTTATTTTTTACATCTCCAATGATATTCATAACTTCAGATTTTCCAGGCGCAGGTCTTCTTTTATCGATAATGGCAAGATCTGCCTTAAGTCTAGTAGCCAACGCTCTCGTTCTAGCCACACCACCCATATCTGGAGAGACACAAATTAAATTTTTTGAACTTATTTTCTTTTTAATAAATTTTGAGAATAATGGAGTAGTAAATAAATTATCTACAGGCATATCGAAAAAACCTTGGATCTGACCTGCGTGTAAGTCTACCGTAACAATTCTATTTGCCCCAGCATTTGTCAGAAGGTTCGCAACAACTTTAGCTGAAATAGAAGTTCTAGGTGCAACCTTTCTGTCTTGTCTTGCATATCCGAAATAAGGAATAACTGCGGTTATAGTTTTTGCTGAAGATCTTTTTAATGCATCAATTACTAATAAAAGTTCCATTAAATTGTCATTGGCAGGATTCGAAGTGGATTGAATTACAAATACACTATTGCCTCTTATATTTTCATTAATTTCTATATAAATTTCTCCATCAGCGAATCTTCTTATATTTGTATTAATTAATTTTAATTTTAAATTCTTGGCAATATCCTTACTAAGTTTAAGATTACTTGTTCCAGATAAAATTTTCATGAAATGTAATTATTTATACCTTATTTATAAATCTTTTCAAATTAATTAAGCATACTAATTGTAGAGATACATCTCCCATAATCCTTCTGCTTCAATTTACATGCTCTTCTATAACTAAAAAAATTATTTTTTTCAGCGAATGTATCACGATTCACTTGGTCCACTTCAACCTTACACTCTTTAAGTTTATCAGTTACAAATCTTCGCAAGTTAAAAAGTTTTTTTGATTTACTTTTATTCAAGAAATAAATTTTATTTTTAGAACTTTTTGAGATGAATTTATTGTAGAATTTAATGTCAACCTCATAACTTTTTAGACCTATGCAAGGACCCACACTTGCATAAATTTTACTTTTTGAACTAATTTTTCTTATTTTATGAATTGTATTTTTGATAATATTTTTAAATGCCCCCTTCCAACCTGCATGAATACATCCAATAATTTTATTTCTAGAATCGTACAAAATTATAGGAACACAATCAGCAGTTAGAACACCCAAAGAAACACCTCTCATTTTAGTAACTATCGCATCAGAATAAATTTTTTTTTTATAATTCATTCTTTTAATTTCTGTTACGTTATTACCATGTGTCTGATGCATTAGAACTAAATTCTCTGGTTTGACACGCATTTTTTTTGCAACAAGTTTTAAATTTTTTTGAATATTTTTCTTATTGTCTTTTGATCCATGGCCACAATTTAAACTTTTATAAATACCTGTTGAATAGCCATTTCTTTTTGAAAAAAAGCAGTGTTTTATTTCTTTAAACCTTTTTAATTTCTTTGAGTAAAACATTAATTAAAACCATTAAAATTTTTATTTTTACAACTATAAGCTAATGCTACCTTAAACAGATTACCCATTAACTTTGGATGCAATAATCTTTTTAATCTCAAATATAGATCTGACTGATCTCTGAATTTCATTTTTTTTGCCAATATCTCAGCTCTCTCAATAATGCCATTACTTTTTAAAAATTCTTGTTGAGTGACGATTTTTTTAGTTTTTAAACTATTTTTTTTAAAGAATTCTTTTAATAATTCGAAATTGATATGAGAAGTTATATCTGCTTTTCCTAAATTTTCTAAAAGATTATTTTTTTTATGTTTTAAAACAGATTGAAGAGTGTTTTGATTATGAGGTTTCAAATATCCGTAGTCTATTAACAATATACAACCCTCTAATTTTAGAATTTTTTTAGTTATTTTTTTTAGATTTTGAAATCCTAATTTAGGGAATTCAATAAAATTTAAATCTTTTATTGATGAATAAGATTTTAACATTTTCAAGTTTGCATTCGATGCTTTTCTATAAGTTTCCTCAATATTAAAGTTTTTGTTCAATATATAATTTTTTTCAAAAAATGATCCGTTTTTTTTTCTAAATTGTTTAATTGGAATTGCATCGAGAAATTCATTACCAAAAAAAACTACAGGCCCATCTTTTATATTATTAAAATCTTTAATCCATTTTACGTTTTTATCTGCAATCTTGCGCTCTTGAATTTTTTTTAAATAATTACTTTTTTCATAAAGGTATATTTTTTTTACCGTGTTAAATTCTGGAAATTTTTTAAAGGTATCCAAAAGAGTTTTTGTTAAACTTCCATCTCCAGGACCAAGCTCAACAAAGTTAAATTTTTTCGGTTTACCAAAATTCTCCCACGTATTAATTAACCATATTGCAATTATTTCAGAAAAAAGATTTGAAACTTTAGGTGATGTAATAAAATCTCCATCACGTCCAAAAGGTTGTTTTGTTGCGTAATACCCGAATTGATTATCATAAAGTATATTTGCGAAGAAATTATCTACTGGTAAAAATTTTGATTTTTTAAAAAACTTTTGATTAGCTTTCATTTTTTTTTCTTAAAATAATCAAAAATACAAAACCTGAAATTACCATTATTGAACTGAGTATTGTGCCCATACTTAAATTTCCAAATAAGTAACCTAATTGAGAGTCAGGCTCTCTAAATTGTTCGGCTACAATTCTAAATATACCATAAAAAATTAAAAATAATGATGAGCTTAAACCAACCTTATATTTTTGTTTTAAAGTAATCGTATTAATTAAAATAAATAATATTAAACCTTCTAGTAAAGCTTCATATAACTGAGAAGGGTGTCTCGGCATCATATCAATAGTGGGAAAAATAATACCCCAAGATACATCAGTTACCTTACCAATAAGTTCTCCATTGATAAAGTTTGCGATTCTCCCAAATAGTATTCCTATTGGTGAAACACACGCTATAACATCTAGAAAAAAAAAATGTGGGAATATTTTTCCTGATCGAAAAAAGGTGTGTTCCTATTATTATTCCAATCAAAGCTCCGTGGAAAGACATTCCACCTTTCCAAATTTTTATTATTTCTGCTGGATTTGAAATATAAAATTCAAAATTATAAAAAAGAACGTATCCAAGTCTACCACCAACTATTATAGAAATTATTAGATACGTTATAAGGTCATCAAACTCTCTTACATCAAATTTAAAATCAACATTCAGTAAAAAATTTTTGACAATTTTCTTTCCTAACCACCAACCGATAACAATTCCAAAGATATAAGCTAATGAATACCATCTGATTGCTATAAATCCAAAATCTAATAAAACAGGGTCTAAATTATGGATATACATAATACCTTATATCATATTTGAAATTATCGTAACCATCAAATAAGATAACTTATGAGTAACTCAGAAAAAATTTTAAAATCTTTATCTAGCTTGATTGAAAATGGCATTTTAACTTCTAAGGATATTAGAAAAGAAATTTCAACAGACTGGAAATTTAAAAAAGATAAGATAATTAATAAGCTTGAGCTTGTATCTAGAGAAGAGTTTGAGGTTTTAAAAAAAATTGTTCAAAAGCAAGATGCAGTGATCAAAAAATTGACTAAAAATAAAAAAACTAAAAAGGCAAAGAGATCTTAACCAGCAGGCCATTTTTTTTACTTTTACCTAATTGAATATTGCCTCCGTGTGAATTAATTACATCTTCAACAATTGCCAAGCCTAGTCCCACACCTGATTGATTTAAACTTCTACTTTTATCTAGTCTGAAAAAAGGTTTGAAGACATTTTTATATTGATCTTCTGGTATTCCAGGTCCATCATCTTCAAATAAAATTGTAGCTAATCTATTTCCTTTTTGAATTTCAACATTTACTTTCTTTCCATAAGTTAGACCATTCTGTATAATATTTTCAAAAGATCTTTGTAATGCTGTAAGCCTGCCTTTTAACTCAATTAAATCACTACTTTCATTAAAAGTGAAGTTATTGTTATTAAATTTATTTCTTATCGACAACAAAAGATCATTTAAATTAATGGTTGTAGAAGGTTCTTGAACTTGAGTTTTTGCAAATTGTAAATAATCATTCAGCATTTTTTCCATTTCATCAATATCCTTAGACATGCTTTCAGAGATATCTTTTTGTTTTAACATTGCTAATTGTAATTTTAATCTTGTTAAAGGTGTTCTCAAATCATGACTAATTCCAGATAGCATTTCTGCTCTTTGGTTAAGGTGTCTGTTTATTCTTTTAGCCATCCGATCAAATTCAAAAGCTGCCTTTCTAATTTCCTGTGAACCAGAGGCTCTAAAGTCATTAACATAATCTCCCTTACCAAATCTTTCAGCTGCTTTAGCTAGTTTTACTAAAGGCTTTGTTTGGTTTTTTAAAAATATTAAAGCGATAATGATTAAAACGATTGAGGGTAGCGTAGTCCATAATAAAAACAATCTTACTGATGATGCTGATACCATATCTTTTGGCACTAAAAATTCTATTACTTCATTTTCAGATCTTATTTTGATTTCAACAGCATTTTTAAACTTGGAGGTATTAAACCAGTAATTATTATTTCCAAAAGTTGATTTAAGTTCTCGCCTTAACGATCTGTCCATAGGACTAAATTTACGCTCACCGCTTATATTTGGGAAATCTTCTTTATTTATACCAATTTCAAAATTAAAATTATTTTTATAACTATCAGTTAAAAAATCTAAATTACTTTTGTCATTCTTATAAACCTCTTCTATAGTTTTAAGCTGAGCAACAAGAGATCTAGTTGTATTTTTATTCGCTTTAATCCAAACACTATCATAAAAAACAATTGTTATAATTAATTGTAGAATTATAGTTGGAGCGGCAACAATTATTAATGCTCTATAAAAAAGTCTTTTTGGTAAAATATATTTTATAAACTTATTCAATCCAGAGAACATAACCAGCACCTCTTATTGTTTGCAAAAATTTTGGATTTTTTGGATTAATTTCTAATTTTTGTCTTAGACGTGTTATCATTACATCAATTGACCTTTCTTGGCTTATACCTGAAATTTTTCCTATCTCATCTCTTGAATAAGTAGTTCCTAGATTAGCTAACATTTCCATTAAAACTTTTTTTTCGGAATTATTTATTTTCTTTGTTTTTTGTTCCAGAGTTATTGTCATCTTATTCAGATCAACTTGAGCTTTACCAATAGTATATTGTGATTTTAAGTCGACTTTATTTTTCTTAGCGAGAATGTTTTTAATTCTTAATAAAAGTTCTTTTGGTTCAAAAGGTTTTCCTAAATAGTCATCTGCGCCAAGCTCTAAACCTTTTATTCTATTTTCTACTTCCCCTTTTGCTGTAAGTAAAATTATTGGAACTTTGCTAGCTTTTTTAATCTCTTTTGTTAAGTCGTATCCATCCTGTCCAGGCATCATTACATCTAAAATAATCATATCAAATTTTATTATTTTTAATCTTTCTTTAGCTTGTATTGCGTCCTCTGCCGTTGAAACAATGTAATGATTTTCTGTTAAGTAATCTTTTAAAAGATTTCGAATTTTATCATCGTCATCAACAATTAATATATGATTTTTATTATTTTCCATGAATAATTTTTTTTAAAACATCTTTAAATTTGATTACTGAGTCTGAACTTGAATTTTTTAAAGCATTAAAGATTCTTTTTTTTTGTGTATCGTATACTGCTTCAAAAAATACTTTGCCCTCCTTGTCTAAAAAAAGATTTTTTTTTCTTGTATCGTTTTCATCTTGAATCTGCTTTATCATTTTGGCTTTTATAAGATCTCTTAAAACCCTGTTTAAACTTTGTTTTGTTACTTTTAATCTATAAATAAGTTCACCAAGATTTATTCCTGGATTTCCTTCAATAAGATTTAAAGCTCGTAAATGTGCTGGGCCAAAAAATTTTTTAGATAAAATTTCTTTTGGGTCAGAAAAGGTTTCTCTATAAGCGTAATAAAGTAATTGAATAAACTCTTTTATTTGTTCGTCTTTTAAATAAAGTAGATCTTTCATATTGGTAAGTTATATTGACTTATTCTTGTTTTGAATATACTTTTTTATAATTAAAAAATCTATATATTCAAAAAAATGGAAAGCGTTCCCTACGATAAAAGATCAGGAAAAATTTGGTTTAATGGTAAAACCGTAGACTGGGCAGATGCAAACATACATATCCTTAATCACGGACTACACTATGCTAGTTGTGTTTTTGAGGGAGAGAGAGTTTATGATGGAGAAATATTTAAATTAGAAGAACATACCAAAAGATTATTTTATTCAGCAGAAAGAATGGGAATAAAAGTTCCTTTTACAGAAGAAGAAATTAACGATGCTAGTAAAAAAATAATTAATATACAAAAAGTTCAAAATGGATATGTAAGACCTATTATTTGGAGGGGCAGTGAGATGATGGCAATATCTGCACAAAAAAATAAAATACATGTAGCAATTGCTACTTGGGAATGGGGCTCTTACTTTGATCCAAAATTGAAATTAAAAGGAATTAAACTTAATATTTCTAATTGGAGAAGGCCAGCTCCTAATACTATACCTTGGGATACTAAAGCAGCTGGTTTGTACATGATTTGCACTTTATCTAAACATGAAGCTGAAGCTAAAGGATTTACCGACTCTTTAATGTTAGACCATGAAGGCAATATAGCTGAAGCAACTGGAGCAAACGTATTTTTTAAAGATAAGTCAGGCGAGATACATACACCAATTCCTGATTCTTTTTTAGATGGAATAACTAGAAGAGAGGTTATAAAAATTGCTAAATCTAAAGGCGTGAAGGTTAATGAGAGAAAAATTAAACCTGAGGAAATGAAAAACTTTGTTGGCTGTTTTCTAACTGGAACTGCCGCCGAAGTGACACCAGTTTCTCAAATTGCTGAATATGAATTTGAAGTTTGTGATCTTATTAAAGACCTTAACGATAGCTATCAAAATATTGTGAGAAAAAAATCTGCAGCTTAGCCTTTATTGTCTTCATTGATCGCATGATCAATACCTTTTCTTAAATAATCATAACCTGTATAGAGTGTTAAAAAAGCTGATAACCACAGTAGAATAATTCCAACTGTTTGAGCATTATAGTCCTGAAAATTAATAATTTTATTTCCACTTTCACCAGTAAGCAATATCGCTATAGAAAGCATTTGAATAAATGTTTTTAGTTTAGACAGACTTGTTACTTGCATAGATATTTGACCTTTAGCAAGAAATTCTCTTAGTCCAGATATTAATATTTCTCTAGTGAGGATAATGATTGCAGCAATTACCTCGTAGTTTTTGATTGTACCATTCATCACAAGAAGAATTAAAGCTGCTGCTACAAGTATTTTATCAGCTATTGGGTCTAACAGTTCTCCAAGCTTTGACTCTTCTTTAAATAATCTAGCTAGTAGACCATCTAAATAATCAGTAAAACTCGCTAATACGAATAAAAAGAAGGGTATTAAATCTCCAAAAAATCCTGGGATAAAAAATGTTAAAACAAAAATAGGAACAATAATAATTCGACCAATTGTTAGTATATTCGGTATCTTTAGTTTCATATTTTATTCGTGAAAATAATTATATATTTTATTGGCTATATTGTCTTCAATTCCTTCTATTGATTTTAAATCTTCTAAACTTGCAGATTCTACAGCTCTAGCAGAACCAAAATGATTTAATAAAGCTCTTTTTCTCTGTTTACCAATTCCTTGAATTTGATCTAGCAATGATTTGCTTAAATTCTTTTTTCTTTTTGCCCTGTGTGTGCTTATAGCAAATCTATGAGCTTCATCTCTTAATCTTTGAATAAAAAATAAAAGAGGATCATTTTTCTTTAAAATATATTCTTTACCTTCATAATAAATTTTTTCCTCACCAGCATTTCTTTTTTTTCCTTTAGCTACCGCTAATATAGGCAGATCGTGAAGACCTAATTCATTTAAAACTTCTCTACTCACAGAATACTGTCCTTTTCCACCATCTATTAAAATCAAATCAGGTAATGATAGAGATCCAGCTTTTTCTTTAACGGCTTTTGAAAATCTTCTGAAAAGAACTTCTTTCATCATTCCATAGTCATCACCTTTGATTTCTTCATTCTTAATATTAAACTTTCTGTACCTTTTTTTTACAAAACCCTCATTGCCAAAACAAATTAGAGCCCCAATTGCATCAGACCCTTGAATATGACTGTTATCGTAAACTTCAATTAATTCTAAATTATTTTTTAATTTAAATTTCTTTGTTAAAGCATCTATAAGATTATTGTTAGTATCTGATTGTATAAGCTTTTGTTTTAAGGCCTGCTTTGCATTTTTCTCTGCAAGTTTTGAAATACTGATTTCATTTTTGGCTTTGGCTTTTTTAATTAATATTTGTTTATTTTCTTTTGTACTAAAAGTTTTTTCTAAAAGGCTTTTTTCATTAATATCTACATTTGTTATTATCAATTTTGGAATAGTTTTATTCTCATAAAATTGAGTTAAAAAAGAGGAGAGGATATCTTCAATTTTATCATCCATGTCATGTTTTGGATAAAAAGCTTGATTACCCCAGTTTTGCTTTGATCTAAAAAAGAATACTTGGATGCAGGATTTTCCAGTCTCTTTATAAATACTAATAACATCAGCCTCATTTAGATTAGTTTGATTTATCTTTTGAGATGTTTGTATTTGCGTTAAGGCTTTAATCCTATCCCTTGCTATAGCTGCTTTTTCATAATCTAACTCTTTGCTAGCTTTCTCCATCTCTTTAGATAAATTTTTTTGAATACGTCTTGATTTTCCAGAAATAAAATCAATCGCATCATTTACAGTAGAAATATATTCACTTTCTTTAATATGGCCTACACACGGACCTGAGCATCTTTTGATTTGATATAGAATACAAGGTCTTTCCCTATTTTTAAAAACAGTATCATCACAAACTCTCAATAAAAAAATTTTTTGTAAAATTTTTATTGTCCAATTTGCAGATCCTATGGACGCAAAAGGACCAAAGTAATAACCTGATTTAGATTTTTTTCCTCTAAGCTTTGTAAGTTGAGGCCATTTATCTTTATTTCCGATATAAATGTAAGGAAAAGATTTATCATCCCTTAAAAGTATATTGTATCTTGGCTTATGTTTTTTTATTAGATTAGCTTCAAGAAGAAGAGCCTCACTTTCATTACTTGTTGTAGTTGTTTCTAGATTATGTGTTAACGACAACATCCTTTCTGTCCGTATGGGAAGATTTGAGTCAGTTACGTAACTTTTTAATCTATTAGGAATATTTTTTGCTTTACCGATATAAAGAATTTCACCTGTTGAGCTTAGCATTTTATAAACACCTGGATGATTTGGAATTAGAGGAATTTTATCTTTAATTACTTTTTTTCCTAAGTCTAAACTATTAATCATACTCTTGTTTTTGAAACAGAAATTCCAACAGATTCTGTTTGTTTTATTATTTCAAGTTTTTCTATTTTTATTTTAACTTTCTTTACTAATCTAAACTTAAATATTACATCAAAAATATTTTCAGCTAATTCCTCTAATAAGTCATGGTGTTTTTTTTTAACTAAAAAGTTAATTTTATTTACAATCGTTTCGTAATTTAAAATTGTAGTCATATTTTTTTTTGAAGGATTTATATTTGGATCAGTTATAATTTCTATATTGAACCTTACTTTTTGTTTTTTCTTTTTTTCAAAATTGTGAATTCCAATGAAGATATTAAGTATTAAATTTTTTATTAATACTTTTCTTTTGTATTTATACTTTATATTTGGTTTAAATTTTATTATTTTCATTCTTTTGTATTAATAACATCAGGTGTTTGCCATGCTAACCTTTGACCGCTATCGATATTTATTATTTCTCCAGTTATATTATCATTCTTAATTAAAAATTTTACTCCGTCACATATATTTTCAACATCTACCTTTTTTTTTAATAAGACAGATTTCCACTGTTTTTTAAAGTGAGTATCAGATTGTCTTTTATTTTTTAGTGTTGGTCCCGGAGCTATTGCATTAACTCTAATATTTGGCGCTAATTTCATGGCAGAAATTTTAGTCAATGTCGCTAGTGAAGTCTTGCTTAATGTATATGAAAAAAAGAATGGAGTAAGTTTTTCTACTCTTTGATCAATAATATTAATTATGCATCCTTCATTTTGTTTAATATATTTTTTAAAACTTTTTGTGAGTATAGATGGTGCACGTAAGTTAATATTTAAATGTTTTGCAAAGGATTTTTCTGAAAAGTTCAATAAATTGTCATTTTCAAATACTGAGGCATTATTAATTAAACAATCCACTCCTTTCATTTTTTGGTAAGCTTGTTTTAGTAGGCTTTCCGTTTGTTTTTGATTTTCTAAATTAGCTTTAATAAGAAAAACCTCACCTCCTAAATTCTCTAGTTCACTTTTAATCTTACCTGCATTTTTTTTTGATGTGTTGTAATGGATAGTTATTTTAGTATCAAAACTTGCAATACTTTTTGCAATTGCAGCACCAATCCTTGTTGCTCCTCCAGTAATTATTATTTTTTTGGCTTCCATTTTTTTACTGCTTTCCTAGGTTTTGTTCCTGGCATTCCCATTGTTGATCTACCTTTAGGATACACTTTACTCTTTAAATTGTACTGAGAAATTTTTGGATTTAAAGAGATCTCAAGTTCACTAGCCTCTAGTTTTCTTATTTCATCTCTTATTTTAGCCGCTTCCTCAAATTCTAGGTTAGACGCTGACTCTTTCATTTTCCGATTAAGAGCTTTCAAATGTTTTTTTAAATTTCCACCTACATTAGATCCTTCACTGATCTTTACATAATCTTTTTCATAAACAGACTCTAAAATATCACTAATTTCTTTTTTAACTGTTTCGGCAGTAATTTTATTTTTTTTATTATATTCGAGCTGCTTATTTCTTCTTCTATCAGTTTCAGCTATAGCGTTCTTAATACTTTTCGTAACTTTATCTGCATACAAAATTACTTTTCCATCAACGTTTCTGGCCGCTCTACCTATGGTTTGTATAAGTGAAGTTTCTGATCTTAAAAATCCTTCTTTGTCTGCATCTAAAATTGCAACTAAAGCACATTCTGGAATGTCTAAACCTTCTCTAAGAAGGTTAATACCCACAAGGATATCGAACACTCCCATTCTTAAATCTCGAATAATTTCTATCCTCTCAAGCGTGTCAATATCAGAGTGCATGTACCTCACTTTTAGTCCGTTTTCGTGAAGATACTCTGTTAAGTCTTCCGCCATTTTTTTTGTGAGTGTAGTTGCTAAAATTCTAAAACCTTTTTTTACAATTTCTTTTGCTTCATGCATTAAATCATCGACTTGAGTTTTAGCTGGCCTGATTTCAACAGGGGGATCAATTAAACCAGTTGGTCTGATAATTTGATCAATATATTGGTTATTAGTTTGCTTTAATTCCCATGGTCCAGGAGTTGCTGAAACAAATACTGTCTGTGTTCTCATTAGATCCCACTCTTCAAATTTAAGTGGCCTATTGTCCATACAAGATGGAAGTCTGAAACCGTACTCAGCTAGAGTGCTTTTTCTTGTTCGATCTCCTTTGTACATACCATTTAATTGAGGAACGGTAACATGACTTTCATCTACAAAGATTATGGCGTTATCAGGAAAATATTCAAATAAAGTAGGAGGCGGCTCACCTGCTTTTCTCCCAGATAAAAATCTTGAATAATTTTCGATACCTGCACAAGTTCCTGTAGCCTCAATCATTTCTAAATCAAATTTTGTTCTCTCTCTTAATCTTTGTTCTTCAAGTAATTTATTATTCGCCCGGTGCTTTTTAAGCGTTTCTGCCAATTCTGATTTAATTTGTCTTATGGCTTGATCGATAGTTGGTTTAGGAGTGATGTAATGACTGTTAGCGTAAATTTTAATTATCGAATAGTCATTAGTCTTATCACCTGTTAGAGGATCGAACTCTTCAATTTTTTCTAATTTATTAAAATCGAAACTAATTCTCCATGCTCGATCTTCCAAGTGCGATGGAAATATTTCTAGATTTTCGCCTCTTACTCTAAATGTCCCTCTAAAAAAGTTTTGATCATTTCTTTTGTACTGTAAATTAATAAATGCTCTTATTAATTCATCTCTATTGTAATCATAATTCTTTTTTAAAGTAATTGTCATTTTTGAATAAGCTTCAACAGAGCCTAAACCATAAATACAAGAAACACTGGCAACGATTATTACATCATCTCTTTCCAAAAGAGACCGAGTTGCTGAATGTCTCATTCTATCAATTTGCTCATTAATAGAAGCTTCTTTCTCTATGTAAGTATCAGATCTTGGCACATATGCTTCAGGTGTGTAATAATCATAGTATGAAACAAAATACTCAACCGCATTATCTGGAAAAAAACTTTTAAACTCCCCATAAAGCTGGGCCGCTAAAGTTTTATTAGGAGCTAGTATCAATGCTGGTCTATTAGCTTTTTCTATAACCTTAGCCATAGTAAAAGTTTTTCCAGAACCTGTTACTCCAAGTAAAACCTGTTCTTGCTTATTATCTTCTAAATTTTTTAATATCTTTTTTATTGCTTCAGGCTGGTCACCGCTAGGTTGAAAATCACTTTTAATCTTAAATTTTTTTCCACCTTCAAGTTTGACTTTCTTATTAGTAGAGTTTGCTTCAAGATCAGCTAATTTTTGTTGATATGTGTTTTGCATTATGTGCTATTATTAATTATAAAACATTATAAATTTCAATGAGCATAGTTTCCAATAGTTTAAAGAGGATAAAACCATCACCAACTATCGCTGTAACCACAAAAGCGAGAGAATTACGGGCTGCTGGAAAAGACGTGATAGGGCTAGGTGCTGGAGAACCAGATTTTGATACACCAGATAATATTAAAGATGCCGCAATCGAGGCCATAAAAAATGGAGATACAAAATACACTGCAGTAGATGGCACCCCGGCTCTTAAAAAAGCAATTCAAGCTAAGTTCAAAAGAGAAAATAATTTATCTTACGATTTGAGCCAAATTACTGTTGGAACTGGGGGTAAACAAGTTCTTTACAATGCATTTATGGCAACGGTGAATAAAGGAGATGAGGTGATAATACCAGCACCTTATTGGGTTTCATATCCAGATATAATTTTACTGGCAGGCGGAAAACCAAAAATAGTTAAATGTGATGAAAAAGATAATTTTAAGCTAACGGCTCAAAAACTAAAAAAAGCAATCTCAAAAAAAACTAAATGGATTATTATAAATTCTCCGTCAAATCCTACAGGCTCAAGTTATTCAAATTCAGAAATTAAAGAGATAGCTGAAGTTTTAAAAAAAAATAAAAAAATTTATATTTTAAGTGACGATATTTACGAACACATTACTTACGATGATTTCAAATTTTCTACTATTGCTGAAATTCAAGAATTAAAAGATAGAACGTTAACAATGAATGGAGTAAGTAAATCTTATTCTATGACGGGTTGGAGAATAGGATATGCAGCTGGTCCTGTTGAAATTATAAAAGCGATATCTAAAATTCAATCTCAATCAACAAGTAATCCTTCATCGATAAGTCAGGCAGCTGCAGTTGAAGCTTTAAACGGCACACAAGATTTCATTAAAACAAGATCAGACTCATTTAAAGAAAGAAGAAATTTTGTCGTTGATAGTCTTAATAAAATAAAAGGAATAACTTGTCTAAAACCAGAAGGAGCTTTTTATGTTTTTCCAAGCTGCAAAGGTCTCCTAAACAAAAAAACAAAACTTAAATCAGACACTGAATTTGTTCAAAAACTATTGGAAGAGGCAAACGTAGCTGTAGTTCAAGGTTCTGCTTTTGGTTTACCTGGATACTTTAGAATTTCTTACGCGACTTCAATGGAAAATTTAAAAAAAGCCATGGAACGAATAAAGACTTTTTGCGAAAATTTATAAAAGACAAATAAAAATTTCATGGGAACTTTAAAGATAGCTGTTGTTGGTTTTGGTTTAGTTGGTAAGAAACATGCAGGTATTGTTCAAAGCAATAAAGATTTAAATTTATGTGGCATTGTTGAAAACAATGAACAGCTATTAAGCAAAATAAATTTAAATTGCAAAAATTTTAAATCAATCGGTGAGTTATTGAAAACCGAAGAAGTTGATGGAGCAATAATAGCAACCCCAACACCATTACATGTTGCTCATGCAAAAAATTTTGTTGAAAATAAAATTCCTGTATTAATAGAAAAACCAATCTCAAATTCATCAAAAGAGTCATTGAGTCTCTTAGATTTAGCAAATAAAAATTCAACAAAAATATTAGTCGGACATCATAGGCGTCACAACAATATTATTAAGTCTGCCAAAAAAGCTATAGACAAAGGAGCTATTGGAAAAATAAGGTCAGCCTCAACCTTATGTTGGTTTTATAAGCCAGATAATTATTTTAATAATTCACCTTGGAGAAAAAAAATAGGTGCAGGCCCAATTTCAATAAATTTAATTCATGACATTGATTTGTTAAGATATTTTTGTGGCGAGGTAAAAAATGTTCAAGCAATGACCACACCTTCTATAAGAGGTTATGAAAATGAGGATTTAGCATCTGTAATACTTCAGTTTGATACTGGCGTGATTGCTACAATGTCAGTATCAGATAGTATAGTTTCTCCGTGGAGCTGGGAAATGAATTCAAAGGAAAATTCAGACTTTCCTCACGTACAACAAAACTGCTATTTGATTGGCGGATCAGAGGGATCTTTATCTATTCCAGATTTAAAGGTATGGAGTCACGATCATGCTCCTGACTGGATAAATTCATTTAGTACTAAAATTTTAAACTATGATTTAAATGATCCACTAGTTGATCAGATTAAACACTTTAGCGATGTTATAAGGAATAAAACTGAGCCATTAGTTTCAGGAGAAGAAGGGTTAAAATCCCTTCAAGTCATAGAAGCTATAGAAAAATCAAAAAAAGATAAAAAAAACGTTACTATTAAATACTTATAAAAAGTTGATTCAAATTCCATTAGAAAATAGATTTAAAAAAAAATAATTTAATGATGGGAGAAAATATGATCAATAAAATTATCAAAAAAACTTTAGTTACATCCATTTCAGCATTGATTTTGGTTGCATCTATGGTTTCGCCAAGTTTTTCAGCTTCTAAGCTAAAATTAACTATGGCAACTTCAGGATCTGAGACAGACGCTAGATCTGTAGCGATTAGAGAAGTTATGTTTCCAATGATATCAGACTTTGCTGATGTAAAAGTGGGATATAACTCAACAATGTTTGACCAAGGAACAGAACTTGATGCTATCAGTAGAGGTAATTTGACAATGTCAATTACATCTGCGCAAGAATTAGCACAATTCTTTCCAGAGTTTTCAATTTTTGCAACAGGATATGTTCATCAGGATGCTGCGCACCAAGTAAAGGTATTCAATAATGAATTAATGGATCCGTTTAAGAAAAAAGTTGAAGATGAATTAGGTGTAAAATTACTTTCAGTAATGTATCTTGGAAAACGTCATGTTAACTTAAGACAGCCTAAAAGTGAATTGACAGTAAAAACACCTGCAGATCTTAAAGGAGTAAATTTAAGAATGCCAGGTACAGATGCATGGCAATATTTAGGAAAAGCCTTAGGAGCTTCACCTACACCGCTTGCATTTAATGAAGTTTATACTGCGCTTCAAACAGGAGCTGTTGATGGACAAGATAATCCACTTCCGACAGTAGTTGACAAAAAGTTTTATGAAGTAACAAAACAAATTATTCTTACTTCACACTTAGTTGACTTGAACTACATAGCTTTTTCAAAAAAAACTTGGGATAAGCTATCTGGTGAACAAAAGATGAGAGTTCAGCAAGCAGCTGATGCCGCAGCATCTTGGGGAAGATTAAGACAGTTACAATTAGAAAACAGCTTAGCTGACTTTGTTAGATCTAAAGGACTAGAGATCTACGAACCAGATTCAGCAGCTTTCAGAAAACATGTTCAAAAACAATATGTTGGAAGTGAGTTTGCTAAAAGCTGGCCTAAGGGAGTATTGAAAAAAATAAACTCTTTAGGAAACTAAATAATTAATTTTGATTAGTTTGTTTCAAAAACAATTTAATCGAATTGCAAAAATAATTGCCGCCACTTTGTTGGCGGCATTATTTATAACGTTTCTTCTTCAAATTTTTTCTAGATATGTACTTAACTCACCTTTTGGGTGGACTTTAGAACTTTGTAGAATTCTTTGGGTTTGGATAGTTTTTTTCTGTTGTGCATTTTTAGTAAGAGAAAAAGACCATGTCAGATTTAATTTATTATATTCCGGATCTTCTAAAAAAACTAAGTTTGTAATGAAAATAGTTTCATGCTTAGCAATAATTATAATTTTTGGTTATGCTTTAATTCCTACGTTAGATTACATCGATTGGATGAAAATGAGAAAGACATCTACAGTAAAATTTCCAATTACAGGCCAAAAAATAAAGTTAAGTTATATTTTTTCAATATACGGGATATTTATGATTTCTTTAATTGGATATTATATCTGGAAATTAAAAAATATTATTCAAAAAGGCCCGGAAGATTCAGATCAAAATCAAAGTAAACTAAGAACAATTATTAAATACTAAAGTTCATGAGTTTTGAATTAATCATTTTTCTTTTTACTTTGTTTGGTCTTGCAGGAATTGGTACTCCAGTCGGATACTCAATAATAACCGCATCCATTATGTATTTTACTTTTGGAGATATGGATGTGGCATTAGCAGGTGAAAAGATACTCCAAGGTTTATACAAATCGTTTGTTTTATTAGCAGTTCCTTTATTTATTACCGCAGCAAATATTATGAATGCAGGAACAATTACAGATAGATTATTAAGTTTTTGCACTGCAGTTGTTGGAAGATTCAAGGGCGGGTTAGGGCATGTAAATGTAGTTGCCTCACTAATTTTTTCAGGAATGTCAGGTTCGGCTGTAGCAGACGCAGCAGGTATTGGAAAAATAATAATTGGTATGATGACAAAAAATGGACGTTATACCCGAGGTTATGCTGCAGCTATAACAGCAGCATCCGCAACTATTGGACCAATTATACCCCCTTCAATTCCGATGGTTTTATATTCGGTAATTTCAGACACTTCGATTGGGTACTTGTTTTTAGCCGGAATTGTTCCAGGTTTAATAATGGGAATGGTCCTAATGATAATGAACGCAATTATTTCTCATAAAAGAGATTTTGCTACGGAGGAACCAGTTCCAATTAAACAATTACCAAAAACAACTTTTAGAGCTTTCCCAGCTTTAATGATGCCAGCAATTTTATTATTCGGTATTTACGGAGGTGTTACAACACCAACAGAAGCAGCAGCTATAGCTGCTTTGTACGCTTTATTTTTAACTGGAGCACTTTATAGAACGCTCTCTTTTAAATCATTATACGAAATTTTAGTTGATAGTGCACGATCTTCAGCAGCAGTCGGAGTTGTAATCGGAGGTGCATTTATCCTGAACTATATTGTTATTAGCGAAAATATTCCTGGCGCATTAACAACTTTTTTACAAGGCTTAGATGTAAGCACAATTACATTTCTAATTTTTATAAATATTCTAGTTTTACTTTTAGGCTGTTTTTTAGATGCCACAACTATTATATTAGTAATTGTTCCATTATTCATTCCAGTTTGTAAAGCACTTGGAATAGATTTAATTCATTTTGGAGTATTAGTGGTAGTTAATTCTATGATTGGATTAATCACACCGCCATATGGAATATTATTATTTGTAATAAATGCAGTAACTGGAATTTCACTCAAAGAAATTATTTCTGAAATTTGGATGTTTATATTCGTCTTAATTATAGCTCTATTAATAATGATATTTTTTCCAGAGATAATACTTTGGTTGCCAGAGATGTTCGGTTATAAAACTTAATTTTTAGAAGCTAAATACTTTTCAGCTTCTAAAGCAGACATGCAACCCATACCAGCTGCTGTTACTGCTTGTCTAAATATTTTATCTTTCACATCACCGGCAGCAAAGACGCCAGGTATATTTGTTTCAGTTGAGTCTGGCTTAGTAATTAAATATCCCTCTTTATCCATCTTTAATTGATCTTTAAATAAAGAAGTAGCTGGGTCATGTCCTATAGCGATGAATAAACCGTGAACTTTTAATTCTGAGATTTTATTATCTTTTACGTTTTTAATTTTGATTGCAGTTACACCTTTAGGTTCACTTTCACCTAATACTTCGTCAACAACACTATCCCAAATAATTTCAATTTTTTTATTCGCTTTTAATTTTTCTTGAAGCATTTTTTCTGCTCTAAGTTCATTTCTTCTGTGTATTAATTTAACTTTTGATGCAAACTTTGTTAAGAAAATTGCTTCTTCTACTGCAGCGTTTCCGCCACCAACTACAGCAACCTCTTTATCTTTAAAAAAGAAACCGTCACATGTAGCACAAGCTGAAACTCCAAAGCCTCTAAATTCTTGCTCAGATTTTAAATTTAACCACCTAGCTTGTGCACCTGTAGATATTATAAAACTATCTGCAGTATAAACTTGGCCGCTGTCCCCTACAGCTTCGAAAGGTTTTTTGGATAGGTCTACTTTATTAATATGATCTTGTATCATTTCTGTGCCAACTGCTTCTGCTTGGCCCTTCATCTCTTCCATAAGCCATGGCCCTTGAATCACCTTTGAATAACCTGGATAGTTTTCCACATCTGTAGTTGTAGTTAATTGACCACCAGGCTGAGATCCATAAACTAATATAGGTTTTAGCATAGCTCTAGCTGCATAAATTGCAGCTGTATAACCTGCAGGACCCGATCCAAGTATTAACACTTTTGTATGTTTAGGTGTTTTATTATTCATTACGATAAGATTATATATAGTAACAAATGTTAGAATTAAAAGCGATTCTTTTGACACAAGGTATGCACGGTATGGTCAGCCAGGTTGAAGGATTGGCTAAAGCATTAAATCTAAATTTTAAACATCAGAATATAAAACTTAAAACATTCTGGAATTATATACCTCCAAAGTTTTCCCCAATTTCTGAAAATTTGGTAAAAGAAAAATTTATTTGTGACAGCAAAGTAATTATTTCTTGCGGAAGAAAGAGCGTCATCCCTTCGATAGCCTTAAAAAAAAGATTAGGTAGTGAGATATTTACTATTCACATTCAAGATCCAAAAGTTTCATTCAAACATTTTGATTTAATTATAAGCCCAGAGCATGATAACATAAAAGGAGATAACGTAATTAATACAAAAGGAGCAATTCATTATCTTACAAAAAAAGAAATTAAAGAAAATTCAAATTATTTAGACATAAATCCCGATAAGAAAAAGCAAATTGTAAGCTTTATAATTGGAGGACCGAATAAGTATTATGACTATTCAGACCAAGAGTTACATAAACTTTTCACAAAAGTTAAAACATTATTCACACCAGATAAATTTAAAATGGTAATTATTCCTTCTTACAGAACTCCAGAAGAAGTTATCAAGAAAGCATATGATGCATTCAGCTCTAATCATCATGTAGTTAAAACAGTTGATAAAAAAGCTTATCTTTCTTCTCTTGCTATTGCAGACTTCATAATTGTTACCTGCGACTCTACATCAATGATTTCAGAAGCTGCTGTTACTGGAAAACCAGTATATATAGCCATGATGAAATCAAAAAAAAGGAACGCAAGGTTCAAAAAATTCTATTCTCAGCTTAGTAATTTAGGTATAACAAAAGAATTGAATAATGTAGTTGAAAATTGGAGCTACGAAAGTTTAAATGAAGTAATAAGAATTGCTCCATTAATAAAATCAAGAATGAAACATAATGGAATTATTTAAATCTCTAGAAACAAAAACAAAAAATTTTAACGATCCTTTTCAACACTTTGAAATCAATGAACCTCTGACTAAAGAGACGATCGAAGAAATAAGTAATGCCGAGATAGCAGATCCAAGAAATGAAAATCTAAAATATGATGGAACAAGAGCTCTTGATGGTGGGGATGGCGCTTATAGACCTGGTATAAAAGATGGAGGAAAAGCAAAAAAATTAAGATGCTACGTTACAAAAGAAAATTCAAATCAATTTCCAAATTTAACAAAACTAATTGAGGAATTAAGATCAGAAAAAGTTTATAATAAGATTGGATCATTAATTAAAAAAGATTTAAGTAATTCATACGTAAGATTAGAAATAATTAGTGATCGTGAAGGATTTTGGCTTAAGCCACACTGCGATATAAAAGAAAAACTAATGTCATCTATAATTTTTATTAATTTACACAATGAGTCTGAGAATTTAGGAACAGACTTTTATGATAAGAACTTAAAACTTGTTAAAACTGTTCCTTATAAACATAATTATGGATACTTTTTTACTAGCGGTCCAGACTCTTGGCACGGTATGGAAAAAAAAGAGATAAAAAAAGAACGAAGATGTATTCAGGTAAATTATGTTACATTTCCAACAGACTGGAAAGTTTACTAGCTTTTAATTTCCTGCAGAGAGGCCACAGTTAGTTTTTTATTTTTAAGAGATTTTATTCCTTCAATACAAACTTGAGCTGTAGACATATTTGTACAATATGGAACTTTATTTACTAAAGTTGCTCTTCTTAAAGCTTTAGCATCATTTAACTGTTTCTCGCTATTACCGCCACCAGTATTAATTACTAATGCAATTTTTTTAGTATTTAAAATGTCCACTATATGAGGAGATCCTTGGTTAACCTTGTTAATTTTTTTACACTTTATTCCATGGCTATTAAAATATTTGGCTGTTCCGCCAGTACCACAGAGCTGAAAGTTCAATTTAACTAACTGTTTAGCTAGCCCCACACCTTCGTCCTTATGGCTATTTTTTAATGAGATAAATGCAAGTCCTGCAGTAGGCAGTGAGTTAGAAGCAGCAATTTGACTTTTTGCAAACGCCATTCCGAAATCTTTATCAAAACCCATTACTTCTCCAGTTGATTTCATTTCTGGTCCTAACAATAAATCACTATTAGGAAATTTATTAAACGGGAAGACTGCTTCTTTTACAGCAAACATTTTTTTAGTTTTGCTCTTTAAATTGAATTTACTAAGTTTTTCACCAGCCATCACTCTTGATGCAATTTTAGCTAAAGGAATACTTTTAGCTTTAGATACGAATGGAACCGTTCTACTAGCTCTTGGGTTAACTTCTATTACAAAAATTTCATCATTTTTAATAGCAAATTGAATATTCATGAAACCTTTTACTTTTAAAGCTAATGCCAATTTTTTTGTTTGATTTTCTATCTCTTTAATTAAAAAAGGTTTGATTGAAACTGGTGGCAAACTACAAGCCGAGTCTCCAGAATGAATACCAGCTTCTTCGATATGCTGCATAATTCCTGCTACAAAAACATCTTTACCATCTGAAAGTGCGTCAACATCTATTTCCATTGCATGGTCAATAAATTTGTCGATTAGTATTGGATTTTTTTCTGCAGCTTTAAAAGCTTCTTGAACAAAATTTTTGAGCTGACTCCTCTCGTGTACAATTTCCATCGCTCTTCCTCCTAAAACATAAGAAGGTCTTACCATTAATGGAAGTCCAATTTTATCAGCTATCTTAATTGCTTGAGAGAAAGTTTTTGCTATTCCGCTTTCAGCTTGTTTTAATTTTAATTTTTTAAGAAGATTTCTAAATCTATCTCTATCTTCTGCTAAATCTATTGAAGAGTATTGAGTTCCTAAAATTGGTAGCTTATTTTCATATAAAAATTTAGCTAATTTAATCGGTGTTTGGCCTCCGAACTGAGCTATAACCCCCAAAAGATTTCCTTTAGATTTTTCCTTTTTAATGATGTTAAAGACGTATTCTTCTTTTAATGGCTCAAAATATAATCTGTCGCTAGTGTCGTAATCAGTTGAAACAGTTTCGGGATTACAATTAACCATAATCGTTTCAAATCCAGCTTCTTTTAAAGCAAAGCTTGCTTGGCAGCAGCAGTAATCAAATTCAATACCTTGACCAATTCTATTAGGTCCACCACCTAATATAATAATTTTTTTTCTATTTGAAGGTTCTGCTTCACACTCACTATTTATTGAAAAATTCCTTTGATATGTAGAATACATGTAAGGCGTGAAAGATTTAAATTCAGCAGCACAAGTGTCAACTTTTTTGTAAACTGGAAAAATTTTGAGAGCTTCTCTTCTATTTCTTATAATATTTTCTTTTATGTTTGTGAGTTCTGATAGTTTTTTATCAGAAAAACCAATTGATTTTATTAAGTTAAATTTATTAAAACTTTTTGGTAATCCTTTTTTCTTTATTTCATTTTCAACATCAATAATCTCTTTAATTTGACTTAAAAACCAAGGATCAATTTTTGAAAGTTTATGAATTTTACTAATATTTATTTTTTTTCTAAACGCTTCTCCTACTAACAATATCTTATTAGGTATGTTTTCTTTAAGTTTTTTCTCTATTTGCTTTATTTTAAAGTTAAATATTTGATCCAATCCTGAAAAACCTGTTTCTAGTGATATCAAAGCTTTTTGAAGAGACTCTTTAAAATTTCTTCCAATTGACATTGCTTCACCCACAGACTTCATTGATGTACCTAATTCTGCTTTAGAAGATGAAAACTTTTCAAAAGTAAATCTTGGAATTTTAGTTACTACATAATCTATCGTAGGCTCAAACGAAGCTGGGGTTGTTTTAGTAATTTCATTTTTAAGTTCATCTAAAGTGTAACCAACTGCCAATTTAGCTGCTACTTTTGCTATCGGAAATCCAGTAGCTTTAGATGCTAAAGCTGAAGACCTTGACACTCTTGGATTCATTTCAATCACAACCATTCTTCCATTTTTTGGATTAATTGCGAACTGAACATTTGAGCCACCAGTTTCGACCCCAATCTTTCTTAGACAAGCAATCGATGCATTTCTCATGACTTGATATTCTTTATCCGTGAGAGTTAAAGCTGGAGCAACAGTAACAGAGTCCCCAGTGTGTATGCCCATTGGGTCAACATTCTCAATTGAACAAACAATTATACAATTATCTTTTTTATCTCTTACTACCTCCATTTCAAATTCTTTCCAGCCCTCTAGACACTCCTCAACTAAAACTTGAGATACAGGAGACTCTTGTAAACCGCTTTTAATAATTTTTTGATATTCTTTTTTGCTTTTAGCAATGCCTCCGCCAAGGCCACCAAGTGTGAAAGCAGGTCTAATGATTGCAGGCAGTCCAATTTGTTTAAATGCTTTAGATGCTTGATTAAGATTGTTAACTATTTGTGATTTTGGTAAATCTAAACCAATCTCAATCATATTTTTTCTAAATTTTTTCCTATCTTCTGCATTAGCTATGGCTTTTGAGTTTGCACCTATAAGTTCAATTTTATATTTTCTAAGCACACCTTTTTTCTCAGCTTCCATCGCTAGGTTAAGAGCTGTTTGACCCCCCATAGTTGGTAAAATTGCATCAGGTTTTTCTTTAATCAAAATTTTTTCTAAAATCTCTAAAGTAATAGGCTCTATATAAGTTTTATCTGCAACATTAGGATCTGTCATTATTGTTGCCGGATTTGAATTTATTAAAATAACTTTATAACCTTCATCTCTTAATGCTTTGCACGCTTGAGTTCCTGAATAATCAAATTCACATGCTTGACCGATAATTATTGGCCCAGCACCTACCACAAGAATTTTTTTAATATCTTTTCTTTTTGGCATATTTTTTCATACTTTCTACAAACTGTTCAAAAAGATAGACACTATCTTGTGGACCTGGGTTTGACTCTGGATGATATTGAACTGAATAAACCGGTCTATTTTTTAATCTTATTCCTTCAATGCTATTATCGAAAAGCGATTGATGAGTAATTTGAATGTTTCTAGCTAAACTACTTTTAACTACTTCAAAACCATGATTTTGACTTGTGATCTCAACGTTGCCTTTTATCAAATTTTTAACAGGGTGGTTAGCCCCTCTATGTCCTAAGCTCATTTTTTTTGTTTTTGCACCTAAAGCTAATGCAAGAATTTGATGACCAAGACAAATGCCAAAAATAGGTAAATTTTCTTTTATCAATTTTTGAATAATCGGAATTGCATATTTTCCCGTAGCCGCTGGATCACCAGGCCCATTAGACAAAAAGATACCGTGAGGTTTTAAATTCAATATATCTTCTGCGATTGTTTTGCATGGAACAACAGTGACTTTGCAATTAAAATCTGAAAAATATCTCAGAATATTTTTTTTAACACCATAATCTATTGCTACTACATGAAAAGATTTTTTAGTATTTTTTTCAAAACCTTTACTTTTTTTCCAAGTCTTCAAACCTTTCCAATTATAGTTTTTCTCAGTCGATACTACTTTTGCTAAATCTAAATTTTTTAAACCACTCCATTTTTGAGTTTGTCTTAATAGATTATTGATATTGAATTTACTCTTTTTAGAAAAAGATATTGTGCCTTTAGGTGCGCCTTTATCTCTTATAAGGTTGGTAAGATTTCTAGTATCAATTCCAGTTATTCCTACAATCTTATTTTTTTTAAGCCATTCATCTAAATGCTTAAGAGACCTATAGTTAGAAGGGCTAGTAATTTCAGAATTAATTATAACTCCTTTAGTCCATATTTTATCAGACTCATGATCCTCTTTATTAGTTCCTACATTCCCTACGTGAGGAAAAGTAAAGTTTATTATTTGTTCAGCGTAAGATGGGTCCGAAATAATCTCTTGATAACCAGTTATAGACGTATTGAAACACACTTCCCCTGTAGCAGTACCTTGATAACCTAAACCTATACCTTTAAAAAATTTACCGTTTTGAAGTACTAAAATAGCAGTAGGGTCGATCTTTTTAAGATTTTTAATTGAGTTTATATTTTGAATAGAAGGTTTCAAATACAACTCATGAGTTAAAGTAAAAAACTTATAAACATGATTTTGCGGAACATATGAAATAGTAATAAAATCGTCAAGAAAGTTCTTTTTATTTTAGATAAGAATTGTGATTAAAATAATTTCAACATGTCATTAAAAAAGCAAATTGAAGAAAAACTTAATTTAGCGCTAAAGGCAAAGGATAAGAGCACCTATCCAACTCTTAGATTAGTAGTATCTGCAATAAAAGATGCCGAGATTGCAAGTCGCACTAAGGGCCAAAAAGAAATGTCAGATAGTGAAGTGACTTCTATATTAAAAAAGATGATCAAACAGAGAAATGAGTCGTGTGAGGTATACAAAAAAGCTGGACGAAATGAACTTTTAGAAAGTGAAAAAAAAGAGATCGAGGTGATAAGTGTTTTTTTACCTAAACAGCTTAGTGATGAAGAAACAAAAAAAATATGTGAAGAAGCTATAAAATCATCTGGCGCATCTTCAATGAAAGATATGGGAAAAGTCATGGGTATCTTAAAATCAAAACATGCAGACACTCTTGATTTTTCAAAAGTTAGCTCAATGATAAAAGAACTTTTGAATTAAATGAAATACCCTAAAGAATATCTTGATGAAATTAAATTAAGATTAAAAGTATCTCAAGTTGTGGGAAAAACAGTTCAATTAAAAAAAAGGGGAAAAGAATTTATTGGCCTCTCACCTTTTAAGAATGAGAAAAGTCCATCTTTTACAGTCAATGATGAAAAAGAATTTTACCACTGTTTTAGTAGTGGCGAGCATGGAAATATTTTTGATTTTTTGATGAAAACAAAATCAATTGGGTTTGGAGAAGCTGTTAGATCTTTAGCGGCTGAAGCAGGAATGCAACCCTATAGATTCTCTAATTTCGATCAAAAAAAAGACAAAAGGTATCAAACATATAAAAGTATTTTCAAAGATTATTCGAATTATTTTCATCAGCAATTATTTAATTCAATTAATAAAGAATCATTAGATTACCTTTTAAAAAGAGGTTTAGAGAAAAATATAATTGAAGAATTTCAATTAGGATATGTGCCTTGGCAAAACAATTTTTACGAGGAACTTTTAAAGAAATATTCTGAAGAAGAAATTAATTTAACTGGTCTATATTATAAAAATGATAAAACCGGAAAATTTATAGATAGATTCAATTCAAGAGTAATATTTCCTGTTAATAATATAACAGGTGATACGATTGCCTTTGGCGGAAGAATTATTCGTGAGAGTAAATTAGCTAAATATATAAATTCACCGGAAACGGAATTTTATAAAAAAGGTAATATAATTTTTAACTTAGATAGAGCGAAAGATGCAAGATCAGAAACAGATGAAGTTTTGATTGTAGAAGGCTATATGGATGTTGTTAGTGTTTACTCATCTGGAGTTAAAAATGTGATCGCAAACTCAGGCACCGCTCTAACAGAAAGACAAATAAGCCTGATATGGAAATTTTTCTCAAACCCAATAATTTGCTTAGATGGCGATGAAAGTGGGCAGAAAGCTGCTTTAAGAATCGCAGAAAAATTATTTCCGTTAATTAACGAAAAAAATAAAATTTATTTTTCTATTATGCCTGATGGAACTGATCCAGATGATTACATCAAACAGAAAGGTAAGAATGCATTATTAAATTTATTAAAAGAAAAAGAAGTAATTCAATCTTTCATTTGGAATTATCATCTTAGTAAAATAGATCAGAGTAATCCCTACGAGATTTCAAAATTTGAAAAAGAAATTAAAAATTTGTCATATGCCATTCAAGATGAAACACTTAAAAAATATGTTTTAGAGGATTTTCTGGAAAAAATTAAAAAATTAACGCCAATTCAATCTTCAAGAAAAAACATTCACTATACTCAATATAAAAATAAAAAAAATTATCAAATTTTAAAAGAGACAAAACTTTTGCACCAAAAAAGAAAAGATTTATCTAGAGTGCAAATAATTGAATTTTCTATATTATTTATTATTTTAAACCATTTAGAAATTGCTTCAAAAAAATTAGAGGAATTATCAGAAATTGAGTTTTTAGCTGAAAAAAACGAAAGTTTAAAAAAAGATATTACAAATTATTTAATTGAGGGTAATGATAAAGAGGCAATTAATAAAAAAATTAATGTCAACTACAATAAAATTTTAAGCGAAATTAATGAAAATTCAAATATTCAAATAATTATAAAAAATAAAAATGATGAAGCAATAGCAAATTTGCTTGATGAACTTCTAAAAGATCATAAAGAACAATTCAATTTAAGAAAGCTAGAATCTCTAGAGCAAAAGCTAATCAACAATTTAGATGAAAATTCATATTCGGAACTCGTAAAGCTTAAAAGTCAAATAAATAGGGAATAAAAAAGTATAGATTTTTTAATCTTAGTCATTATATATACACGTTCCGCTTATGGCTGAAAAACTCATTACAAAATCTTTCGAAAGGCTTTTGGATAAAGGCAAACATAGAGGCTTTATAACTTTTGAAGAACTCGGAAAATCTTTAGGGAAGAGAAACAGCACTAATGAAAATCTTGAGAAGGCATTCATAATAATTGTTGATGAGAAGATTACTTTAGTTGAAAAAAAGTCTGAGTACCAATCAAATAAAAAGAAAGAGACTTTAACTCAATCAGAGGAAAAAACATCTGATAAAAGTGATGACCCAATAAGAATGTACCTAAGAGAAATGGGAGGTGTTGAATTACTCTCAAGAGAAGGTGAAATTGCAATCGCAAAAAGAATTGAAGCGGGAAAAGACGTCATGATAAATGCACTTACCCAAAGCCCTATAGTCGGAAAAAAAATTTCAGAATGGAGAGAATCAATCGAAAATCAAAATATGTTAGTAAGAGATATTATTGATATTGATTCTACCTATGAAGATTTTGAAACCTCCGATGATGGTGACTTAAAAATAAAAAAATCAAAACAAAAAGAAAACAAAAAAGAATCAACTTTAGTTCTAGATAAAAAAGAAGAAGGTAATAGTACCGAAGAGGATGAGTTCAATGTTTCTCTTGCTAAAATGGAAGAAGAAATAAAACCTAAGATTATAGAAATTTTAAACTCTTTAAATAAAAATTACTTAAAACTAAAAAAATATCAATTAGAAAAACTTGAATGTTTGTTAGCTTCTAAAGAGCTTTCTGTATCAAAAAATAAAAACTTTAAAAAAATTCAAGAAATATTAGTGGACAATTTTAAAAATCTACAATTAGCACCGCACGTTGTAGAAGATTTAGTACAATCTCACTATAAAGAGAATAAAAAAATAGTTTCTCTTGAAGGAGTTTTATTGAGATTGGCGATGGATAATAAAATCTCAAGGGAAGAGTTCTTAAAATATTATGTTGGAAATGAAATAAATCCAAAATTTGAATCTTTTCTAAAAGAAAATTCAACTTGGAAAGCTTTCTTTAAAAAATACAAAAAAGATTTTTCAGAAATAAAGGAAAGATTGGTAGAGTTCAGTAAAAAAATTGGACTTTCTGTTGGTGAATTTAAAAAACTTGTCAGCAGAATTCAGAAGGGGGAAAGGGAGTCAAGAATTGCTAAAAAAGAAATGGTAGAAGCTAATCTAAGATTAGTTATATCAATAGCTAAAAAATATACTAATAGAGGTCTTCAATTTTTAGATTTAATTCAAGAGGGAAATATTGGATTAATGAAAGCGGTTGACAAGTTTGAGTATAGAAGAGGATATAAGTTCTCTACTTACGCAACATGGTGGATACGACAAGCAATAACTAGGTCTATAGCAGATCAGGCAAGGACAATTAGAATCCCAGTTCACATGATTGAAACAATAAATAAAATTGTAAGGACACAGAGACAAATTATGAGTGAGTTTGGAAGAGAACCAACTCCAGAGGAGCTCGCAAAAAAATTAGCAATGCCGTTAGAAAAAGTGAGGAAAGTTTTGAAAATTGCTAAGGAGCCGGTGTCACTTGAAACACCAGTTGGTGATGAAGAAGATAGTAGTTTAGGAGATTTTATTGAGGATAAAAATGCTTTGCAACCACTTGATACTGCTATTCAATCAAATTTAAGCGAGTCTACTACAAAAATTTTAGCTTCACTAACCCCAAGAGAGGAGAGAGTATTAAGAATGCGTTTTGGAATAGGAATGAATACTGATCACACTCTAGAAGAGGTAGGTTTGCAGTTTTCGGTAACTAGAGAGAGAATTAGACAAATTGAAGCAAAAGCTTTAAGAAAACTTAAACACCCAAGTAGATCCAAACAGTTAAAAAGTTTCTTAGAAAAGTAAATAATTATGTTATAAGATAAGGCTTCGGGCCTGTAGCTCAGTTGGTTAGAGCAGTACACTCATAATGTATTGGTCCCAGGTTCGAGTCCTGGCGGGCCCACCAATCTAATTAATTAAAAATTCTTCCAATTTTTTAATAAGGACTTTAATGTCGTTGTTATTTGCATTAAGGATGGAAGCAAATTCCTCTTTTTGTGTTCGAGCTAAACTTAAGCCCTCTACTATTAAATCTCTGATTAGAGGTTTATCGGGATTTTTGGTGTAAATTCTCCAGTCAATTTTAATTTCTACACCACCATCTTCTGGAGTAACTTTTGAATTAACTATTGTATAGTTAGTGCTTTTTTTATCTTCACTTATTATTTCAAATTTACTGGATGAATAGTCTGACAATCTTGAGGTTAAGCTTTTTAAAAAATATTGTTGAAATGTTTTTTTGTAATTTGAAATATCTTCTTCATTTGAGGATTTTCTCAATTCACCAAGAGTATATAGACCTAATGCATTAATATCTACGTTATCTAAAGCTATTTTTTCGATGAATGATGCTTTTTCATCTTTACTTATACTTTTATCTGCAAGCTTACTTAATGCATCATTCACTAGTTCGTTAATAAAATCTTTAGGATTTGAACTATAAGAAAGTAGCGGGCTTTGAAAAAATAAAAATAAAGTGATTAAATAAACTACAGTTTTTCTCATCTTTCTGTTAGTTATCTAAACTTCCCCATTCATCTTGATCGTCAATAGAATTTTTAATTTTATTTTCTCTATCTTGCAAATAAATACTTTTCAATGATGAATAAAGATCTATTGAGTTTTTTTCTAAACTTTCAAAATTTTTATCATTATCTGCTCTAAAATCTACTGCTGAGGTCCCTTTGACTGAATAATAATCCAAAGAGTTTCCAGAAGCTCCTAGCAATTCATTTTCACGAATTGTTACATGAGCAAAGGGATCTACAAAAGTGTCTGCAATTAATCCAACCGAATCCCTTACTGTAGTTGGTCCAAAAACTGGTAGAACAAAATAGCACCCTGGACCAATCCCGTAAGAACCTAAAGTTTGCCCAACATCTTCTTTATGAGGTTTTAATCCCATTCTCTCTGCAGGATTTAAAAACCCTAAAATTCCTACAGTAGAATTTACAGCAAAGCTTCCAACTGAATGACCTAGTTGTTTCAAGTTTCCTTGTAAAATATTATTAGGAATTGACAACAATGTTCCAATATTTGATGTGAAATTACTTGTACCCGATCTGACTGGGCTTGGTAACTTGTTGTATCCTTTTGCCAATGGCTCTAAAATTATATCATCTAAAGCCATATTAAATTTGAATATAGCTCTGCTTGCTCCCTCGAAACACTCTTCAGTAGCCTTTGAAGGCTGGGCAGTCATTAGAATCAAAGTGATGAGCATGCATGATATTTTATTTTTTTTAAAAACTCGCATAGTGGCTATATAACTAATTTTACCTTATATTCTATACAAAATTTAGCTTAAATTTGTCCCAAAAAAGTCAAGTATAAGCTATGTTATTAAAATATGAGTATTATATTTCATTTTTCGCCAAATTTTTCTAAAAAAAAAAGAAAAATCAAAGATATAAAATTTGTAATATTGCATTATACAGGAATGCAATCAGAGATTGAATCTATAAATAGACTCAAAAATCCAAGGTCTAAAGTTAGTTGTCATTATTTAATTAATAGAAAAGGAAAGATTATACAGATGGTGAAAGATAGAAATATAGCTTGGCATGCAGGAAAATCTAAATGGAAAAAATTTAAAAATCTTAATCATTGTTCTATTGGAATCGAACTTGTTAATAAAGGCCATAAATTTGGATATCAAGAATACTCAAAAAAACAGATTAACAGTCTACTGAAGCTATGCAGATATTTAAAAAAAAAATATTCTATTAAAAAAGAGAATTTTTTAGGTCATTCAGATATTGCCCCATTAAGAAAAATTGATCCTGGAGAAAAATTTCCATGGAAAAAATTGAGCATACATAATTTTGGAAGGTGGTATAAAGAACCTAAACAGATTAAAAATTCAATTAAAAAAAAGACCGAGATCAATTTTTATAATAATCTAAAAAAAATTGGCTATAGATATTTTAGTAATTCAAAAAAGAGTTCAAAAAATAAAAAGATAATTAAATCTTTTCAGCAGCACTATTTGCCTAACAATGTGACTGGAAAGATAGACAAAAAAACCTACATAGTTAGCCATTTTTTATCCAGTTAATACAACCCTTGATTTATTTCATTTAATAAAATAAAAATGTCATGCCAGATAATTGGATTATCGCTATTAATTTTTTAGTAGAGGAAAGTCCGGGCTCCGTAAAGACACAGTGCCAGTTAATGGCTGGCGAGGGTGACTTCAGGGATAGTGCCACAGAAAATAAACCGCCATATCAAGGCAAGGGTGAAACGGCGAGGTAAGAGCTCACCGGTTTTTTGGTAACAAAAAACGCATGGCAAACCCCACTGGGAGCAAGGTTAAATAGAGAAGACGCAGTGGAAACACAAAAAACAGTCTTTAGTTAGTCTTCTGGGTTAACCGCTTGAGCTTAAATGTGAATTTAAGCCTAGAGAAATGATATCTTCAATGACAGAACCCGGCTTACAGATTATCTGGCAAATCTTCTTAAAAGTGTTCTGCTTTTGTGCTTTTTGTTAAAATACAAACTTATTGACTAATCCTTAAAAACCCATACTATCCCAAATAATCCCATTATGGAGAGTATATTTAAAAATTTAATTTATAGAGGTTTTTTAAATAAAAATGTTTTTATCAAGTTTCGAAAACAAAATAGACAAGAAAGGACGTGTTTCAGTGCCTGCAACTTTTAGATCACATCTAAATTCTATGGGATACAATGGATTCATCAGTTATCCATCTTTTAATCATGCAGCATTAGAAGCTTGCTCACAAGACAGAATTGAAAAACTTTCAAACACTATAGACTCATTAAATCCCTTTGAAGAAAAAAGGGATTTTTTTGCTACCTCAATATTATCTGAAAGTGAAAATTTACAATTTGATACTGAAGGCAGAATTTCATTATCTGAAAAGTTACTTAATCATGCAAAAATTAAAAACAATGTTTTATTTGTTGGTTTAGGAAAAACATTCCAAATTTGGGAGCCAAATAATTTTGAAAAATTTAAAATAGTTGCAAGAAAAAAGGCTTTTCAAAATAGATCTAATTTAAAATGGGAAAATAAACAGAAGGGAGAACTGAAATGAGTATAAATATTGGTGGTGGAGAACTTAAAGAATTAAAACCTAGAATTTTAGTTTTAGGCGTAGGTGGCGCTGGAGGGAATGCAATAAATGCAATGATTGACTCTGGTATGAAGGGTGTTGAATTTGTTGCAGTTAATACTGACGCACAAGATTTAAAAATGAGCAAAGCTGATGCAAAAATTCAAATTGGAATGAATTTAACCAAAGGTTTAGGCGCAGGCGCTAAACATGATATTGGCCAGGCTGCAGCTGATGAGTCATTAAACGAAATAACAAGCTACATGCAAGGTGCTAATATGGTTTTTATTACTTCAGGAATGGGAGGAGGAACAGGGACTGGAGCCTCACATGTAATTGCAAAAGCTGCTAGAGAATTAAACATTTTGACTGTTGGAGTAACGACACTTCCTTTTTCTTACGAGGGCCCAAAAAGAATGAGAAGAGCCATGCAAGGTTTGGAAGAATTTAAAAAACATTTAGATACAGTTATAGTAGTTCCTAATCAAAATCTTTTTAAAATTGCTAGTGAAACTACAACTTTTAAAAATGCTTTTATCTTGTCAAACAATGTACTTAAACACGGAGTTCAAAGTGTGACAGATCTTATGGTAAGACCTGGGATGATAAACCTTGATTTTGCGGATGTAGAAACTGTTATGAGTTCAATGGGCAAAGCTATGATGGGCACAGGTGAAGCTGAAGGAGAAAACAGAGGTAAAGTAGCCACTGAAATGGCATTAAACAATCCTCTTATAGATGAATATTCTTTAAAAGGTGCAAAAGGATTATTAGTAAACATAACTGGAGGAGATGATTTAACTTTATTTGAGGTGGAAGAATCTGTTAACAGAATTAGAGCAGAGGTAGATCCTGAAGCAGAATTAATTTTTGGAGCAATTGAAGATACAGAACTTAATGGAAAAATTAGGGTTTCAATTGTTGCAACTGCATTAGATGGTCACAAAACAGAAAACAAAACAGTTTTAAATATGGTATCAAGAATTCAGAATAGAAATACTGGATATTCAGAAAATTTGTTTTCACATAATCCTAGGATGGATAATAGCACATTAGGTGCGATTGACGGAGCAACAGCTTTAAAACTTGACGAAAGTTTTGAAATTAAAGATGAACTTCAAAACGATGTAATTAATGATGCTTCAACTAGCTTAAATAATGAAGAGGCAAACAATGTTAGTACTGAAAATAATTTTAATGATCTACCGACAGGAGTATCAATTGAAAGTGCCTCTTATATTGAGAACTCCAGTTTAGAGAACAATGAAGAAATTACAGAGCATGCAGATAGTATAAATAATGAGGAAGAATATACGCCTAAACTATTTTCTGAAGAAAATAATACGTCCGAAGAAATTAATAATGAAAATAACGAACAATCTAACCGAGATTCAGATGAATTATTTGATCAGGATCTAAATGAAGAAGAAGATTTTGAAATTCCTGCTTTCTTAAGGAAACAAAAATTTTAATGAAAAAATCATTAAGCAATGAACAATCATACATCATCACTGGAATCCTCCCATTTTCCAGTGATGTTGAATGAGGTTCTAAAAATAACCTCTCCATTCAATGGAGGCAAATATATCGACTGCACATTTGGTGGAGGTGGATATTCTAAAGAAATTTTAAAAATTCCAAAAACTGAAATAGCAGCAATAGATAGAGATAATAATATTAAATCAATTGCAGAAGAACTAGAAAGAAAATTTCCAAAACGATTTAAATTTTATCAAATAAAATTTAGTCAGCTAGATACTATTATCGAGGATCATGTTGATGCAATAATATTTGATTTAGGTTTATCTTCCATTCAATTAGATAACCTTGAAAGAGGTTTTTCATTCAAATCAGATAAACAATTGAACATGGCAATGGGCCTTAATAATATTTCTGCTTTAGATGCTGTAAATAATCTTAGTGAAAAAGATTTAAAGTCGATAATTAAATTTCTTGGCGATGAAAAAGAAGCCACAAGAATTGCAAGAAACATTGTTAATTCTAGAAAGAAAAAAAGGATAACTAAAACTAATCAACTAGTAAAAATTATTGAAGAAAGTAAAAAAAAAAATTTTTCAAAAAAAATAAATCCTTGCACTAAAACATTTCAGGCTCTTAGAATTTTTGTAAATAAAGAAATTAGCGAGTTAATAAATGGAATTATAAATGCTACTAAAAAATTAAAACCAGGTGGAAAAATTTTAGTTGTAACCTTTCATTCTATTGAGGATAAAATAGTAAAATTTTTTTTCAATAATTATTCAAAAAACAAATCACGATCATCAAGATATCTTCCCGAAAATAAGATTGATCAAGCATATTTGTTTGAGGCATACAAAAATAAAGTTCTTAAACCCTCTAAAAAAGAATTGGAGCTAAATAATAGAGCAAGATCTGCGAAGTTAAGGTTTGCAATTAGAAGCAATACTGATTTTCAATACCCTCACAAGTTAATTGATAAGTTTAAGAATTATTTAGAATTGGAGTCAGCAAATGTTTAATTCAAAATTATTTTTCTCGTTAGTTGTATTTACATTTTTCTTAATAATAACTTCTTTAGTTAAAAATCAGTCAAGAATAATAGAAAAACAAGTAAAAAGTTTAAACATCAAAATTATAGCTAAAGAAAAAAACATTAGTGAAGCTGAAATGGAATTTTCATACTTATCTTCACCAAATGAAATTGAGAAAAAATTTAATAGCAGAGATCTAGAAAAATTTGAGCCAATTAAACATTCAAACATATTTTACGATGTTGACGATTTTAATACACTCGAAAAGAAGTTATCCAATTTAATAAATATAGATGAAAAAAAAATCAGGAAAAAATAAAACAACCAATCAAAGAAGTTTTTATTTTGAAGATTATCTAGAAACAAATAAAAAATCAAAAAATTTTAAAAAACATAATAATTTTGAGGATAGAAATTATTTATTATTTTTTTTCTTTTTTTCTTTAATTACAATTTTCTCAATAAAAATAGCATATATTTCATTAAGCCAAAAAGAGATATTGGGCTTTAATAATCAAAATTCTAAATTTAACTTACTAAGGAGAGATATAGTTGACAGAAATGGTATAATAATTTCAAGAAATATTAACGCATATCATGCTGCGGTTGATCCAAAATTAGTTAAAGATAAGAAAAATTTTTTAATAAAATTAAGATTAATTTTTCCTAATCTACCAATTGAGGAGATTAGACAAAAACTTAATGGGAAAAAATATTTTCGTATTAAAACAAGGATAACTCAAAATGAAAAACAAAAACTTTGGTCATTAGGGGAAAAAGCAATAAAATTTGAACCATTCCAAGCCAGAATGTACACACACGGAGATCTATTTAGCCATGTTATAGGCCAGGTCGATTATGATAACTTTGGAATTTCAGGACTTGAAAAATATTTTGATAAAGAATTAAAAAGTAAAAATTTAAAAGATACTCCACTAGAGTTAACTTTAGATAGCAATATTCAATATATAATTAATAAAGAATTAAGCGAAGCTATAAAAACTTTTGATGCTTCAGGAGCTGCGGCTTTATTAATGAATGTAAATAATGGTGATATATTATCTTTAGTTTCTTTACCCAATTTTAATATAAATCAACGTAAAACCATTACAGACAAAAATTATATTAATAAAATTACAAAAGGTGTTTATGAATTAGGATCCATTTTTAAAACCTTTACTGTAGCATTAGCTCTTGAAAGAAATATTGTTAGAAAAGATACAGTTATTGAAAATATTCCCAGAAAATTGAAATGCTCTATTCATGAAATTACTGATATGAAAGAGCATCCAAGTAATCTTTCAACAGAGGAAATTTTAATAAGATCTTCAAATGTTGGGTCAGTTATTTTAGCTCAAAAAATAGGTGAGGATGTTTTCAAAAAATTTATAAAAAATACTAATTTAACAAAAGTTCCAGACATTGAGCTCGAAGAAGTTGGGGCTCCTCATGAAATAAAATGGAATAAATGCAAGATCGAAACGGTTTCTTTTGGCCATGGAATAACAACCACTCCTCTTCAAGCCACAACGTTATATGCCAGTCTCACTAACGGAGGAAATTTTGTCACGCCTAGTTTAATAAAAGAGAGAAATAAAATTGAAACAAAAAAAATAATATCTAATGAAACAAGTAGAGAAATATCGAGTATTTTGAGGCAAGTTGTTAGTAACGAAAATGGAACAGCAAGTTTAGCAGATATAGATGGGTATTATGTAGGAGGAAAAACAGGGACTGCAGAAAGCTACGGAAATAATAAACAAAGAATAAATTCATTTATTTCTGTTTTTCCCACAAAAAAACCAAACTATTCATTATTTGTGATGTTAGAAAATCCAAAACTAAATAAAGATCTAATTTATAATTATCGCGGAATAAAAACTAAAGCACCATATAATACCTCTGGTTGGAATTCTGTTTATGTTGCTGGCAAAATAATAGAAAAAATTGGACCAATTTTAGCCATAAATAATAAGGATTTTTTAAACCAATATGTTGTTGAAAAATTTAATTAAAGAAGTCCCTTTTAATAAAAGAAATATTTCAGTTAAAGGAATTTCATCAAATAGTAACAACACAAAAAAAAATTATATCTTTTTTGCCATTAAAGGAAAAAAGAAGAACGGTGAAAATTTTATCAAACAAGCAATTAAAAAAGGTGCCTCCGTCATAATTTGTTCAAATAAATGTAAATTCAAAGATAAAAATATACTAGTAATTAAAAAGAAAAATGTAAGAAATTTTTTGAGCGAAATTGCTTCAAGGTTTTATAACTTAAAACCGAAAAACATAATTGCTGTTACTGGCACTAATGGAAAAACATCTGTTGCTGATATGTTTTATCAAGTGTTTAGGTTAAACAATAAACCTGTTGCTTCAATTGGAACGTTGGGAACTAGATATAATAACAAATTTTTAAAAACAAGTCTGACATCACCTGACACGATATCATTACATAAAACTCTAAACTTTCTTAAAAAAAAAAAAATTGAAAATGTAATTATCGAGGCTTCAAGTCATGGTTTGCACCAAGAGAGACTTCATCATATAGATTTTAAATCAGCTGTTTTTACTAATTTCAGTCAAGACCATTTGGACTATCATAAGAATATGAAAGCATATTTGAATGCAAAGCTTATTTTATTCAGAAAAATTTTGAGAAAAAAAACTAAAATAATTTCAGATAAGGATATTTTACCATTTAAAATTTTAAAAAAGATATCCAGAAAAAGAGGATTGAAATTAGTTGATATAAATAATGAGTTTTTAAAGGTTAAAAACCAATTACCTGCTTTTCCAGATTTTAAGAAAAAGAATTTAGCTATGACAATTTTAGCTGCAAAAATATGTGGACTAAAAGATCATTTAATTTACGGAAAAATTAAAAAAATCCATGATGTAAATGGAAGATTGGAATTAGTAAAAAAATTTCCAAATAAAGTAAAAGTTTTTTTAGATTATGCTCATACCCCAGATGCCCTTTTAAAAACTTTAGAGTGTTTAAAAAATGAAAATAAAAAAAATATATCTATTGTTTTCGGTTGCGGAGGAGACAGAGATAAAAAAAAAAGACCATTGATGGCTAAGATAGCAAATAAATATTGTAGCAAAATATATATAACAGATGACAATCCAAGGAGTGAAGATCCTCAAAGAATTAGAAAAGAGCTCTTAAAATATATTCCAAGAAAAAAAAGTTTTAATATTGGAAATAGACGTATTGCTATTCAACAGTCTATTAAGAAGGCAATTCCTGGAGAAATAATATTAGTAGCAGGAAAAGGGCATGAGGAAACTCAAATTTATAAAAATAAAATTTACAAAATATCTGATAAAAAAATTATAAAAGGAACTAATATAAAACTAGAAAATTTCTCTAAAAAAAAATTTAATCATTTTGAAAACAATTTAATTTTACAAAAAATTACGGGTTATAAAAAATTTATTAATTTCGCTGGATTGTCCATTGATACTAGATCAATAAAAAAGGGTAATTTATTTTTAGCACTCAAAGGCAAAAAAAATAATGGAAATAAATTTGTTAAAGATGCTTTAAAAAAAGGTGCAAGTCGTGTCGTATCCGACTCTGCAAAAAAAATTGGGAATAACGTAATCAAGGTAAAAAATGTTATCTCATTTTTAAATTCCTTTGCAAAACTAAAACGTGAAAAATCTTCTGCAAATATAATTGCTATTACTGGAAGTGCTGGAAAAACATCTCTTAAAAATTTGCTAGGTCAGTTGCTAAAAAAATTTGGTGAAACGTATTTTTCACCAAAATCTTTTAACAATCACTTAGGCGTTCCTATAAGTTTATCTAATTTAAGTTCATTCGATAAATACGGTATTTTTGAAGTTGGAATGAGTAAAGCCGGTGAAATTAAAAACTTATCAAAATTAATAAGCCCTCATTTAGGTATAATTACCAATGTTGGTGAAGCACATTTAGAAAATTTTAAAAATGTAAAAGGAATAGCTAAAGCGAAATCTGAAATAATAGAAAGTATCAAGAGAGGTGGAAAAATTATTTTAAATAGAGATGACAAATTTTTCAATTTTCTATATCAAAAAGCAAAATCCTTTAATCTTGAAATAATTACTTTTGGCAAACATAGAGATTCAAATATCTTATTGAAAAAGATTAATGAAAAAAATGGAAATTCAAAAATTTTTGTAAATATAGATAATCAGAGTTTAATTTATGAATTTAGAGATATTAATATTTATAATATTCTGGCAAGCTTAGCTGTATTGCATGCATTAAAAATTGATATCAATAAGATAAAATCACTAATAAAGAATTTACAACCAACAGCGGGAAGAGGAAAAAAATATAATATTTTAAGGTATAAGAAAAAATTTAGATTTATTGATGAAAGTTATAATGCAAACCCATTATCAGTAAAAAATGCCATTTTAAGATTTGACTCATTAAAAAAAGAAAAATTTAAAAAATATCTAGTATTGGGTGACATGTTGGAATTAGGCCATAAATCGAGAAAATATCATGAAGAAATTTCAAAAGTTATTAACAATTCTGATATCGACAAAGTATTCGTTAAAGGAAAACAAACTATATTCACCTATAAGAATCTAAACAAAAATAAAAGAGGAAATATTTTGCAAAACACAGAGGATATAGACTTAAACTTAAGAAGTATAATTTCTAATAATGATTATTTAATGATTAAAGGATCTAATGCTACAGGTTTAAATAACTTTAGTAAAAATATTATAAAAGGAATTTAAATGCTCTTCAGTCTTTTAACATCTTTAGTTGACCAATACTCATTTTTAAATGTTTTTAAATATCTTACATTTAGAACTGGATTATCTGTTGTAACGTCTTTGGTAGTCGTATTTATTATTGGAGGACCACTTATCAAGCTATTTTCAGAAAAAATGATTACTGGGCCTATCAGACAAGATGGTCCAATTGATCATATAATAAAAAAGTCTGGTACACCTACAATGGGCGGAGTGATCATTATTATTGGAATTATTTCTGGCACGTTGTTATGGGCTGACTTAAAAAATATATATGTTTGGGTACTAATATTTGTATCTTTATCTTTGGGAGGTTTAGGACTGGCAGATGATATTCTAAAGATAAAATATAAGAATTCAAGAGGACTTAAATCAAGTTTAAAATTTCTTGGTCAATTAATTATAGGTGCAATAACTTTAACATTATTAATTAAATTTTCTAATCACGAATATTTATACAATCTTTATTTTCCATTTTTTAAAAATTTAATTTGGCAAATGGGTCTATTTTTTATTCCATTCGGATTATTTGTGATAATTGGAGCATCCAACGCAGTAAATTTGACTGATGGTTTAGATGGACTTGCTACTGTACCTGTAATGTTAGTAGCACTTTCTTTTACATTAATTTCCTATGTCGTAGGAAACACAATTTTCTCTGAATATTTGCAAATACAATATATTCCGGATGTTGGAGAATTGTCTATTTTTTGTGGGTCAGTAGTGGGAGCTTGTTTAGGTTTTCTTTGGTATAATGCGCCTCCTGCAAAAATTTTTATGGGTGACACTGGCTCACTTTCATTAGGAGGATCATTAGCGGCCATCGCAATTATTGTAAAGCATGAAATAGTTTTAGCTATAATAGGTGGTTTATTTGTTTTAGAAACAGTTTCTGTAATCATCCAAGTACTTTCATTTAAATTAACGGGAAAAAGAATATTTAAAATGGCACCAATTCATCACCATTTCGAAAAAAAAGGTTGGGCAGAGTCTACAATTGTAATTAGATTTTGGATTATTGCCATAATTTTAGCATTGATTGGATTAGCAACTTTAAAATTAAGGTAAGATGTTTAAAACTCCTAAACTCAAAGAACATTCGTTCCTTGTTTATGGGCTTGGAATAACCGGTAGATCTGTAATTAATTTTTTTAAAGAAAAAAAAATTTCAAATTTTAAAGTTTATGATGATAAACGTAAAAACCTTTTTCAAAGCTATAGGACAAAAAATCTTAATAAAACATTAAAGCAAGTAGACTATATTATATTGTCTCCAGGAATTAGCTTAAATAAAAACAAAAATCTCAAGAAATATAAAAAAAAAATTATAACTGATTTAGATTTATTTTATTTAGATAGAAAAAAATTTAAAAGTATTGTTGTTACAGGAACAAATGGAAAATCAACTACGTGTAAATTACTTGACCATGTCTTAAAAAAAAATAAATTTAAATGTTTATTGGGAGGGAATATAGGCAAGCCTTTACTAAGTTTAAAAAAAATAAATAATAGTTTTGTAATAATAGAAGCCTCGTCTTTCCAGCTTTCACATTCAAAGTTTATTTGTCCAGATTTTGCTCTTTTTCTAAATTTTACTAATGATCATATAGATTGGCATGGAAGCACAAACGAATATTTAAATGCAAAACTTAAAATATTTAAAAATCAGAATAAAAAACAATACGCTTTTACAAACAAAACTTTAAAGATAGCTTTTAAAAAGAAAAATTTTAAGAGTAAATTAATTATTCCTAAATTAAGAGATTATAAAAAAATAAAGTATAAAATAAAAAATAGTTATTTAGCTTCTAATATTAATGATGAAAATGTAAGCTTTGTTTTTGAATTGTCTAAATTGATTAATATAAGCCAAAAATCATTTGTTAAATCTATTCAATCTTTTAAAGGATTAGAGCATAGATTTGAAATTTTTATGAAAAAAAAGAACGTTACTTTCATCAATGACTCCAAAGCGACAACCTGTGAATCTGCTATTACAGCTATATCCGGCTTAAAAAATATTTTTTGGATTTTAGGGGGCCTTCCAAAAAAAGGAGATAAAATGAATTTATTTAATTACAAAAAAAATATAATCAAATGTTATCTAATTGGAAAAAATATTAATTTTTTTAAAAAGCAGATAGAAGGAAAAGTTTCTTTCTCAATTTCAAAAACCCTTAGGAGCGCTATTAATCAAATAGTTAAAGATTATAAATTTTATAAGAAGAAAAAGTGCTTAATTTTATTAAGTCCAGCAGCTGCATCATTTGATCAATTTAAAAATTTTGAAATAAGAGGAAATAAATTCAAAAAATTATGTAAAAAATATGCAAGAAAATTCATTTAAATTTTTCACACTTAACTATTGGAGAAGTATAGATAAAAAAATCTTGATTTGTTTTTTGACATTATTTTTCCTAGGATTATTTTTTTCATTTTCATCAACATCTTCACTCGCAGGAGAAAGATTAAACAAAGACTATTATTTTTTTTTTACTAAACACTTAATCTTTACAATTTTAGCAATATCAATCATGATGATAATTTCATTTATTAGAACAGAAGTATTAATTAAACTTGTTATTCCAGCTTTTGTGGTTTCTTTTATTTTTTTGGCGATAGTTCCGATAGTTGGAGTAGAGGCAAAAGGAGCTAGAAGATGGTTAAATCTTTATTTTTTTAATCTACAACCTGTAGAAATATTAAAACCATTATTTATTTTGATGACAGTAAAGATACTTACTTACAAAAATTTTCAAAACTATCACATAAAATATTTTTTAAGTTTCATACTTTTAAGTTGTGTGATAATTTTATTAATAGATCAGCCTGATTTAGGACAGTCAATATTATTAACTAGTAGTTGGATCGCAACTGTTTTTGTATCTGGAGTTAGCCTAATATATATTGGAATTTTTCTCACAATTTTTTTAATACTTTTTAGCTCACTATTATTTTTTTTACCCGAAAAGTTTGGATACATTATAAATCGTTTAATTTCATTTTTTGATCCTAGCCAAGGTGATAAATTTCAATCATCTTCAGCACTTGATGCAATTAAACTAGGCGGTTTAACCGGGCAAGGAATGGGTGAAGGTATTTTAAAAGAGAGCGTTCCGGAAGCTCATACTGACTACGTAATCGCTGTAATTTCTGAAGAATATGGTTCTTTAGTCTCTATTATTATAATTACAATTTTTTTATATATAGCATTCAGGATTATCAAAAGTTGCTTTAATCAGGATAATGAATTTATTAAGATTTCTTTAAGTGGGTTAGCATCATTATTAATATTTCAAACTTTTATACACGCAGGGGTAAATACTAATTTATTGCCAACGACTGGAATGACTTTACCTTTTTTGAGTTATGGTGGATCTTCTCTGATGAGCAGCGCGATTTTAGCTGGTTTGATTTTAAATTATACTAAAAATAAAACTTATTTATATGACTAAAAAAAAAATATTGATTGCAACAGGAGGTACCGGTGGACATATTTTTCCTGCATTAAGTTTAGCAAAAAATCTATTTAAAAAAAATTATGATATTATACTCACTACTGACAAAAGAGGTTTAAAATACCTTAGTGATATAAATGATATAAATTTAAAAAAAATAACTTCATCTCCGTTAGTAAAAAAAAATATCTTTACATTAATATATTCTGTATTGTTAATTTGCTATTCAACAGTGAAGTCTCTTTTTTTACTTTCTTTAAATAGACCGCATATAATTATAGGAATGGGCGGATACTCTTCATTTCCTGTTTGTATTGCAGCAACAATTTTAAGAATAAAATTTACTATTTATGAAAATAACTTAATTATTGGAAAAGCTAATAAATATTTATTAAATTTTGCTGAAAAGGTTTTTGTTTCGCACAAAGATCTTGAAGGAATTAAAGAAAAAAATAAAAAAAAAATAATTGTAGTTGGCAATATAATTAGAGAAGAAATAATTGAATTTAATAATCATGATGATTTGAAAAATAAATTTGATATTATTAATATTCTAGTTCTTGGCGGCAGTCAGGGGGCAAAAGTTTTTGCAGAAAAGTTACCCCAAGTTTTTAAAGACTTAAAAGAAAGCGGAATACCTTTAATGGTTTATCAGCAGTGTCAAACAAATCAGGAAGATGAGTTATCTCAATTTTATAAAAATCATAATATAAAATTTGAAATATTTAATTTTACAAATAAAATTTCTGATTATTATAGTAAATCAAATCTCGTAATTACAAGATCTGGAGCTTCGGCTTTAGGAGAATTAATTAATGTTAAAATTCCATTAATAGCTATTCCACTACCATCCTCAGCTGATAACCATCAATACATAAATGCAAAATTTTATGAAAAAAAAGGAATGTGTTTTTTTTTAGAAGAAAAAAATATTTCTGTAGATTTATATAAGCTTATTTCCTCTAATTTTAAAGATAATACAAAGTTTAATAGTATTATATTAAATCAAAAACAATATTCTGACAAAGATGTTTTCAATAAATTAAATTTTAATATAGAAAAAATTATTAATGAAAAAAATTAATTTAGGTCAAAAGGATATAATTCATTTTATAGGTATCGGCGGTATCGGTATGAGTGGACTTGCTCAAATAATGAAAAATATGGGTTTTAAAGTTCAAGGAAGTGATCAAGCTAAAAATAAAAATATAATTTCCTGTATTAAAAATGGGATAAAGACTTTTATAGGTCATTCATCTAAAAATCTAAGAGGAGCAACTATAATTGTCAAATCTACTGCAATAAAAAATAATAATATCGAAATTAAATTTGCTAAAAAAAATAAAATTCCAGTCTATAACAGAGTTGAAGTTTTAGCAGATGCAGTATCATTAAAAAAAAATATAATTATTACTGGCTCTCATGGAAAAACCACCACAACATCTTTAGTTGCAAAAATATTAAGTGATCAAAAATTAGATCCCACAATCATTAATGGCGGAGTAATTAATTCTTTTAAAAGTAACGCAAAACTAGGGAAAGGAGATTGGGCAATTCTTGAAGCTGATGAGTCTGATGGGAGTTTTTTAAAGTTACCTATAAACTATTCTATTGTTACAAATATTGATTATGAACACTTAGATTATTATAAGAATTATTCTAATTTGGAGAAATCTTTTATAGAGTTTATCAATAAAACACCACCAACAGGTAAATCTGTTATTTGCACTGACAATAATAATATTAAAAAGATTTTAAAAAGAATAAAAAATAAAAATATAGTGACCTATGGAGAAAATAATCAAGCAAATTACAAAGTATCAAAAATTAAATATCACTACGAAAGTACAAAATTTGATTTAAGTTTTAAAAATAAGAGCAAAAGTTTAAAAACAATAAAAAATATCAATGTTAAGTTATTAGGAAAACATAATGTATTGAATGCTGCAGCAGCATTAATAGTTTGTTTAAATTTAGGTGTAAACCAAAATACAATAAAAAAATCTCTTAAAAATTTTTCTGGTGTACAAAGAAGAATGACCAAAGTATTTTCAAAGAATAAAAATGATTTTTATGATGATTATGCTCATCATCCTACAGAAATAAGCTCAATACTAGATGGAGTAAGAAATGTAAATCAAAAGAGAAAGATAATAAGTGTATTTGAACCCCACAGGTACTCCAGAGTTATCTCATTAAAAAATGAATTTTCAAAGTGTTTCAAAAAATCAGATTTGGTAATCGTTTGCCCTTTATATGCTGCTGGTGAAAAAAAAGATCCAAAATTTGATATTTATAAATTTTCTGCTTTAATAGCTAAAAATTCTTCGACTCAAGTAGTAATAGTTAGAAACGAAATAGAGCTTTGTAATTTTTTTAAAAAAAACTTAATTAGCAATGAAATAATTATTGGAATGGGCGCAGGACTAATTTCTAAATGGATTTACGGACTTAAAATTTCTTTATGAGTAATTTGATTGATTTTACCAAGAGGTTTAGCGAGAGTTTAAGTCAAAAAGTTAAACTTTCCAATTATAGTTGGTTTAATTTAGGAGGAAACGCTGAATTTTTTTTTAAACCAAAAGATAAAACAGAATTATTGGAATTTTTTAAAGAGGCAAAAAAAAACGATATTAAAACTACATTCCTAGGTGCAGGATCAAATACTTTGTTCAGAGATAATGGTGTTAAGGGAGCTGTTATAAAGCTTGGTAAAAATTTTTCATTTACTAGATTAATTGGAAAAGATATTATTGAAGTTGGTGCCGGTACATTAGATCGTAAAGTTGCAGATTTCGCAAAAGAAAATAACATTACAAATCTTGAATTTTTATCATGCATTCCTGGTTCTATAGGAGGTGCAATTATAATGAATAGCGGGTGCTACGACTACGATATTTCTCAAGTTTTAATATCAATTCGAGCATTAGACAAGAATAATTGTAAAGAAATTGAACTTAAAAAAAAAGATATAAATTTTGTATATAGAGGTAACAATTTATCTAAAGATTTAATTATTATTTCAGCAAAATTAAAAGGATCTTTAGATAAAAAAGAAAAAATTGAAAAAAAACAAAGTGATTTAGTTCAGAGAAAAAAATTGTCACAACCTAGTCAAATTAAAACTTGTGGAAGCACATTCAAAAATATAAGCAAAGAAAAAAAAGCTTGGATGTTAATTAAAGAATCTGGTTGTGAAAATTACGAAGAAGGAGATGCCGTTATCTCAAAAAAACATTGTAATTTTTTTATTAATAAAGGAAAAGCAAAATCATCAGATATTGAAAATCTAATAAAAAAAGTAAAAAAAAAAGTTTATGAAAAAACTAAAATCAAATTAGAACTAGAGATAAAGATAGTAGGTGAATAGAAAAAAGTTTAAAAATATTCTAGTAGTTTTGGGGGGAACTTCAGGTGAGAGGACTGTTAGTTTAGAAAGTGGAAAAGCTTGTATAAAAGCACTCAAAAAAATTAAGTACAAAATATCCTCTTTTGATCCTCAAAAAAAAAATTTTAACTTAATAAATAAAAGAAAAACTGATGCTATTTTTAATGCCTTGCATGGCAAAGATGGCGAAGATGGTATTGCTCAGAGTTATTTTGAATATCTTAAAATTCCATATACCCACTCTGGAGTAGTAAGTTCATTCAACGCAATGGATAAATTAATTTCTAAAAAGATATTTTTAAAAAATAAAATTAAAACACCAAAATATTTTTCTATAGATAGAAATCATAAGATTTCAACGATAGATAAAATGTTAAAATTAAAAAAAATTAACTATCCTTTAATTTTAAAACCAGTAAATGAGGGTTCAAGTCTAGGGGTAGAATTATGTAATGATAAAAAGGTTTTAATAAGTTCGATTAAGAAGTTGGTAAAAAAATACAATCGAGTGATGATAGAACAATTTATCCCAGGACAAGAAATTCAGGTAGCTATTATTAATGGAAAACCGTTAGGCGCAATTGAACTTGTACCTAAGCGTAAGTTTTATGACTATAAAGCCAAATATACTAAGTCTGCGAAAACAGAACACATCATGCCGGCAAGATTATCTAAATCAAAATATTTAGAAGTTTTAAATATTGCCAAAAAAACACATGATGCTTTTAAATGCAGAGGAGTAACAAGAGCAGATTTTAAATTCTATAAAGGTAATTTTTATTTACTAGAAATTAATACCCAACCAGGTATGACAAGTCTATCTTTAGTTCCTGAAATAGCAAATTATAAAGGTATTAATTTTGAACAATTAGTTGAAAAAATTTTGTTAGATGCAAGTATCAATAAATGAGAAATAAATCCATTATCGGAATTGCATTATTAATTTTATTTTCAACTTTCATTTCACAAAATAAATTCACAATTAACAAATTTGAAATTAAAGAAATAGAAATAGAAAACAACAAAATTTTAGAAGAAAAGGAATTAATTAAAA
>ATTF01000006.1 GCA_000419545.1 Candidatus Pelagibacter ubique HIMB058 | reverse complement strand
ATTAAACAAAATCCTAAATTAATAAGAATTAATGATTAAATGGCTATAGATAAAAAATTTTTGAATTTATTCACGAAAGCTACCGAAAAAGCAGCTATAGGTGCATCAAAATTTATAGGAAAAAAAGACAAAATTGCAGCTGATAAAGGAGCTGTAGACTCGATGAGAAAAGAATTAAATAGAATTAATATGAATGGAACAGTTGTTATAGGTGAAGGTGAAATGGATGAAGCTCCAATGCTGTATATTGGAGAAAGATTAGGAACACTTAATGGGCCTGAATTAGATATAGCTGTTGATCCTTTAGAGGGAACTAAGTTTACCGCTAATGGTCTTCCTAATGCTTTTTCTGTTTTAGCTGTTTCAGAAAAAGGCTGTTTATTATCTGCTCCAGATACTTATATGGAGAAGATAGTAATAGGCTCTGGTATGCCAAATCATTTAATGGATTTAGATAATGGTGTTGAAAAAAACATTAGAATACTTGCAGAAGCTAAGAATAAAAAAATTTCAGATATACAAGCATGTGTTTTAAAAAGACCAAGACACGATCATATTGTCGACAAATTAAATAAATTAAACGTTAAAATTAATTATATAACTGATGGAGATATTGCTGGTGCTTTAAGCGTAATTGGAGATAAGCCAAAAAATGATATTTATTACAGCACAGGGGGTGGACCTGAAGGTGTAATAGTTGCTGCAGCTTTATCGTGTTACGGAGGTCAAATTCAAGGCAGATTAGTTTTAGATGAAGAAGAGAAAATAAGAGCAAAAAAACTAGGTATTACTGATTTTAATAAAAAATATAACATTGATGATATGGTAAAAGGCGATGTTATTTTTTGTGCAACAGGCGTTACTTCTGGTGACTTAGCCGATGGGGTAAAAGATTTAGGTAATGAATATGAGGTTAATAGCTTTGTATTACATAAAAGTGAAAAAACAATCAAAAATATCAAAAATATTTATAATAAATGAATTCACTTTCAATAAGTGGAAAATCTTGGATCTTAAAAAAATTTAATCAAGAAGATCTAAATTTTATAAAAGATAATTACTCATTAGATGAAATTACTTCTAAACTTTTATCTATTAGAAAAATCAAAAAAGAAGAAATAAATTCTTTTTTAAATCCTTTAATTAAAAATTTCCTTCCTAACCCAAATATTCTTCTTGATATGGAAAAAGCAACATCTAGAACTTTTCAAACAATATTAAACGGAGATAAAATAGGTATTTTTGGGGATTATGATGTAGATGGAGCAACCTCAACCGCATTACTTGGGAATTATCTATCTGAATTAAATTTAAACTATGAAATATACATACCCGATCGAAAAAAGGAGGGATATGGTCCATCTATTAAAAGTTTTAAACAATTAATAGATAAAGGAGTTAAGTTAATATTCACAGTTGATTGTGGAACACTTTCGTTTGAAGCTATAAATTTTGCCAAAGAAAATAATATAGATGTAATTGTTTTAGATCACCATCAGTCTGAAGTGAAATTGCCAAATGCTTTCTCAATAATAAACCCAAATCGTTTTGACGATAATTCTGAGCTTCAATATCTTTGCGCAGTAGGAGTTGCTTATATTTTTTTAGTTTCTTTAAATAGAGAACTACGAGAAAAAAAATGGTTCTCGCAACATAAAATAAAAGAACCTAATTTAATTAATTGTCTTGATTTAGTTTCATTAGGGACGATTTGTGATGTTGTTCCTTTAAAAGGATTAAACAGAGCTTTTGTAAAACAGGGTTTAAAAATTATAAAATCCAAAAAAAATTTGGGAATAAAAACTTTATTAGATATTTGTAAAATAGAAACAAATCCAACAATTTATCATCTAGGATTTATGCTTGGTCCAAGAATTAATGCTGGTGGAAGAGTAGGAAAATGTTCTCATGGTGCTAATCTACTTTTAAATAAGGATCCTAAAAATACTTTCAAACTCGCATTGGAACTGGATCAATATAATAAAGAGAGACAAATGCTTGAAAAAGATCTTTTGCAAAAGATCCTTAATGAAACAATAGATTATTCTAATGACCCTGTGCTGATTCTTAGTGGAAAAAATTGGCATGAAGGAATTATTGGTATTGTAGCTGCTAGATTAAAAGATAAATTTAATAAACCAGTTATATTAATATCAATAGAGGGAAATACTGGTAAAGCTTCAGCTAGATCTATTATAGGTTTTGATATTGGATCAGTAATAATTTCTGCGACTCAAAATAATATTCTATTAAAAGGGGGAGGACACAAAATGGCTGGAGGATTTTCTATAAAAGTTGAAAAAATAGATCAGTTTAAAAAATTTGTATTTAAAAAATTTAAAACTATCAATGAAGACTTATCAAAGGAAAAACCACTTTTTTTTGATAGTATAATATCTCCATCAGCAGTTAATTTAGAATTTTTTAATAAAGTTTCCTTGCTGTCTCCTTTTGGATCAGGCAACCCTGAGCCTAAATTTGTTATAGAGAATGTGAAAACAATAAGCGGTAAAGTTGTAGGAGAGAGACATGTTAAATCAATTCTTGTTGGTAAAGACGGATCGTCCATAAAAACTATAGCATTTAACGTAGCTGATAGTGATTTAGGCGAGTACCTTCTGAATAATAATTCTAAATTATTTAATATTGCAGGAAAATTATCCCTAAATGAATGGAAAGGGCAATCAAATGTAGAGTTTATTATCGATGATATTTCTGTTATTAAAACATTCAAAAATACGGTCCCATCGTCTATCGGTTAGGACAGTTGGTTTTCATCCAACAAAGAGGGGTTCGATTCCCCTTGGGACCGCCAAAATTCTATGAAAAAAATCGCTATAATTGAAAAAATACATGATGTTGGCTTAGAGTTACTTAAAAAGAGCCAAGGTTATGAGTATGAATTAATTACAGACGTTTCAGAAGATAATTTAATAAAAAAGCTTCCAGAATTTGATGCATGTACACTAAGAGTTTCAAAACTTAATGAAAATATTCTCAAACATTGTCCAAAACTCAAAGTTATCTCTAGACATGGTGTCGGTTATGATAATGTAGATCTAAATTATATTAAAAAGAAAAATATTTCTCTTCTAATAACAGCAACAGCAAATGCTGTAGCAGTGGCAGAACATGTTATTTACATGATGATGTCTATTTCAAAAAGCATAAACCGGTATGATAATGAAGTAAGATCTGGAAATTTTAAAAAAAACGCATCTCAAATAGAAACTTTAGAATTATTTAATAAAGAAATATTAATATTAGGTTTTGGGAGAATAGGAAAAAGTTTAATCAAAAGATGCTTAGGTTTTGATATGAAAGTAAAAATTTTTGATCCATTTGTTTCAGAGGATATAATCAAAAAATTTGGAGGATCTAAAGTTGAAGATTTAGATGATGGATTAAAAACATGTGATTATTTATCTTTACATGTCCCTTTAACAGAAAAAACAAAAAATATGCTTAATTATTCTAAACTCAAAACAATGAAAGATACTGCGATTATAATAAATACATCTCGGGGTGGGATAATTAATGAAGCTGATTTAGATAAAGCAATTAACGAAAGAATTATTTTTGGTGCTGGGTTAGATGTCTTTGAAAAGGAACCAGTTGATAAAAACAATCCATTATTAAAAAACAATAAAGTTTTATTGAGTCCACATTCAGCAACTTTTACTAATGAATGTAAATCAAGAATGTCCTTAGAAACAACTAAAAATATTATTGATTTTTTTGAAAATAAAATAGATAAATCAATGATTGTAAAAATATGATTAATTTAAGAAGAAGATTAAAAAATTTTGGTCCTCTTGAAGCTTTAGTTTTAAGTTCACTTGCCTATGTCATTATAATGTTAGTTTGGACCGCGTCTACACGATCGGCAGTTGTACAAAAAGCTAACGATATAAAAGCTAACCATAAACTCGTTGTAGAATTTATTAATAATCAAGTTAATGAATGCAGTTCAAATGAAGAAGGCACTACTTTATGGGGTGACAATTGTAATTCAGCTTGGATATCTTCAAAAATTGTTAATCATATTTTGAATAACATAAAACTTAATAATCCTTACAATATTGATAAGCCTCTAATACAAACATCACAAGATCCTAGAATTCAAGCAGAAGGTAAAGCCGGTCAATCCACAGATAAAGGTATTATCTTTGTCTCAGAAAGCAATTTTGAGTCAGAAGCTGGATCTGAGTGGGTGATAGGCACTTGCGTTAAATCGCCGTGTGTAGCTGCTGGAAATAATGAACTTGTGTCTGCTTATCGTTAACTAATTATATTAAACCCACATTCTTTAGCAGTTTTACTTAAATAATTATAACCAATTTTTGCGTATTCAAATGGATTAGCCTTTGCTGGGTCTTGCTCTGCTTCAACTACAAGCCAACCTTCATAATTCTTATTTTTTAAAACTGTTAAGAAAGGCTTATAGTCAATGCATCCATCACCTGGAACTGTGAAAACGCCATCAAGAAAAGCTTGCCGGAAGGTGCTATCATTTTTTAATGATTTTTCTAAAACACCTTTACGAATATCTTTACAATGAACATGGATTATTCTTTCCATGAAATCTTCGGTCAGTTTAATTGAGTTTCCACCTGCAAATAACATGTGACCAGTATCAATTAATAATTTTACGCTATCACTAGTACTTTCTATTAATCTCCTAGTTTCATCCTCTGTTTCAATGACTGTTCCCATATGATGATGATAAGCGAGAGGCATATTTTCATCTATCATCATTTTACTTATTTCATTTATCCTAGATATAAGTAATTTCCACTCATCTTCTGAAAGTTTAGGTTTTTTTGACAAAGGTGTTTTCGGATCACCTTGCACAGAATTTGTTACCTCAGCAAATACCATGCATGGAGATTTACAATCTTTGAACAAATCCATCTGTTCACGCATTAATTCAAATTCTTCTTTTGGAGTATTTTTTAAAAGTGTTGCTCCATACCATCCAGAACAAAGTTGTAAATTTTCTTTCTCCAGTTTCGGTATTAATTCTTTTGAATTTTTAGGAAATTTACCACCTGACTCTATACCAGTAAAACCAGCTTTGCTTGCTTCATATAAACATTGCTCTAATGTAGTATCGCTACCTAATTCTGGCATATCATCATTGCTCCATGCTATAGGGGCTATACCTAATTTTATAGACATAATTTTAATAAAGTATTAAGTTTATATTACAAATATCAACTTAATACAAAAAATATGATCAATGTAGCTTTATTCGGATTTGGACGTATAGGTCAAATGCATGCTGAAAATCTTACTAAAAATAAAGAAATAAAATTACTTTATGTTTACGAAAAAATCGATCAGTTAAGCAATAAAGCAAAAAAGCTATACGGATGTAAGATTGAAAAAAATTATAATATAATTTTTAACGATAAAAAAGTTGATATAGTTTTTATTTCTAGCCCTACAAATACACACATAAAATTTATTGAAGAAGGGATGAAAAGAAAAAAAACAATTTTTTGTGAAAAACCTTTAGATCTTAATATCAATAAAATTATAAAAACATTAAAAAAAGTAAAAAAACTAAAACCTAAAATCCAATTAGGATTTAATAGGAGATATGATCCTGGGCATTTTTCATTAAAAAAAGATTTAGACAAAAATAAAATAGGAAAATTAGAAAAAATTATTATTACAAGCAGGGATCCAGCCCCGCCAGCAACATCTTACCTAAGATCCTCGGGTGGAATTTTCAGAGATATGATGATCCATGACTTTGATTTATGTAGATTGTATTTAGGTAAAGATGAAATTATGGAGATTCATGCATTTACTTCATCATTCACACCTTTTTATAAGAAAATAAAAGATCATGAATTAGCAGTAGTTACTATGAAATCAAAAAAAGGAGTAATATGCGTTATCACTAATTCAAGACATTGTTCTTTTGGTTATGATCAGAGAGTTGAACTATTTGGCAAAAAAGGAATGCTAATCTCTGGAAACAAAAAAGAAAACGCAACAGAGTTATTTAATTCAAGTCTGACTAATTCTCAAAAACCATTCTTAAATTTTTTTATTGAACGTTACAATGATGCTTACAATATTCAGCTTAAAGAATTAATCTCTCTTCATAAAAATAAAATTAAATCTAGATCAACTTTTGAAGATGGTTATATTGCATTGAAATTAGCTAATGCTGCATATAAATCTTTGAAATCAAAAAAAACGATAAAAATTTAATACACTCAATACTTTTTCTACATACCTCAGGTTGTATGAAAATATTTTTTTTTGATATTAATCTTTTTTTTTGTTTTAATGCCTCAACTTTTAATAACAATAATAAAGAGGGAAATAATAATGAAAAAAGTATACTTAACAATTGCTGCTCTTTTAACATGGGCGATGACATCAGTTGCTGCTTTAGCGGTTGATATTATTGTTGTGTCACACGGGCAAGCTAATGACCCTTTCTGGTCAGTTGCTAAAAACGGTGTAGATAAAGCTTGTAAAGATATGAAAATATCTTGCAAATACACTGCTCCAGCAACATTTGATATGGTTGAAATGGCAAAATTAATAGATAACGCTGTTTCTCAAAAGCCAAAAGGTATCGTAATAACTTTACCAGATGCTGCCGCTTTAGGTAAATCTGTTAAAGCTGCAATATCTGCTGGTATCCCAGTAATTTCTATGAACTCTGGTTCAGATGACTACATGAAACTAGGAATTAGTGCTCACGTAGGTCAAACTGAATTTGAAGCAGGAGTAGGTGGCGGACAAAAAATGAAAGCTGCTGGTGGAAAAAAAGCATTATGTGTTAACCACGAAGTTGGTAACGTTGCTTTAGATAGAAGATGTGCTGGTTTCAAAAAAGGTTTTGGTGGTTCTGTAGAAATATTAGGAACATCAAATGACCCAACTGAAATTCAAAAAGCTGTAGCTGCTAAATTAGGTGGTGGATACGACACTATCCTTACATTAGGAGCTGGTCTAGCAGGTGAAGCTGCTCTTAAAGCATTAGAGTCAGCTGGAAAAGTTGGAAGCGTTAAACTTGGAACATTTGATATGTCTCCAGGAATGCTTAAAGCTGCTGCTGCTGGAAAAGTTGAGTTCTTAATTGATCAACAACAGTACTTACAAGGTTATTTACCTATATCTATCTTTGCTCAATATATGAGATATGGAACTATGCCAGCTGGTGTAGTTATGACAGGACCTGGTTTTGTTACACCTCAGAATGCTAAGAGTGTAATTAAATGGGCTGCTCAAGGTTATAGATAAAAATATATTAAGAAGGCCTAGTGAATTTTCACTAGGCCTTTTTTTTTAAAGTTTTATTAAATATGTCTACAAAATCTAAAAGTATAGAAAGTAAAACTGATTTTAATCAGGATGAAAGACTACAAAAAGTTTCAAAATTAAAAATTTTATTAAACAGACCAGAGTTAGGTGCACTTGGTGGTGCAATATTAGTATTTATTTTTTTTGGTATCGTCGCAGGTGACACTGGAATGTTCAGTGCTTATGGTATTTTAAATTTTTTAGATGTTTCAGCTAATCTTGGAATAATTGCAATTGCCGCTGCAATGTTAATGATTGGCGGTGAATTTGATTTGTCAATCGGATCAATGATTGGTTTTGCAGGAATTTGTATAGCTATCCCAGCTATTTATTGGGGTTGGCCTTTATGGATGAGTATTATTTTTGCTTTTTCAATGGCTGTGCTAGTTGGGTATTTTAATGGAATACTTGTCGTTAGGACAGGATTGCCATCATTTATTGTAACACTTGCGATGCTTTTTATTTTAAGAGGGGCTACTTTAGCGTTAACAAGATTAATAACAGGCCGAACACAAGTACCAGGTCTAAGGGTTTTGATTGAAAATGATCCTATCGCTTGGATATTTGCAACAGACACATTTAAATGGTTATTTACTTGGTTGGGATCAATGAATTTAATAGCATTAAGAACTGATGGAACACCTTTAGCTACTGGAATTCCTCCATCAGTTATATGGTTTATAGCTTTAGCAATTATCTCAACGTGGATTTTGATGAAAACTAGATATGGAAATTGGATCTTTGCATCAGGTGGAGATAAAAACGGAGCAAATAATGTTGGAGTACCTGTTGGAAGAGTTAAAATAAGTTTATTTATTGGAACTGCTGTAGCAGCTACTATTTTTGCGACTATACAAGTACTAGATGCTGGATCTGCAGATACAATGAGAGGAACTTTAAAAGAATTAGAAGCAATTGCGGCAGCCGTGGTAGGTGGATGTCTGTTAACCGGTGGTTATGGTTCTGCAATCGGTGCAGCTTTTGGTGCAATAATATTTGGAACAGTTTCTATGGGTATTTTCTATACAGATGTAGATACAGATTGGTTTAAAGTATTTTTAGGAGCAATGATGCTAGTTGCCGTAATATTTAACAATTACATAAGAAGAAAAGTAACAGAAAGTAAATAATGTCAGATTACTTAGTTCAATTTAACAATATCAGTAAATTTTTTGGAAAAGTAATAGCTTTGAAGGATGTAACAATGAAGCTCAGAAAAGGAGAGATCATGTGTCTGTTAGGTGATAATGGTGCTGGAAAATCTACTCTTATCAAAACGTTAGCAGGAGTACACAAACCTGACGAAGGTGAAATTATTATTGAGGGTAAAAAAACAATTTTTGATAGCCCAAAAGATGCTTTGGACATGGGAATAGCAACGGTTTATCAGGACTTAGCTTTGGTCTCTTTAATGAGTGTCACTAGAAATTTTTTTATGGGTAGAGAGCCTTTAAAAGGTCCTCCTTTTTTTAAAACATTTGACATAGAAAAAGCAAATAAGATCGCAGCAGAAAGAATGGGTCAAATAGGAATTGACGTTAGAGACCCGTCTCAAGCAGTAGGAACTATGTCTGGAGGTGAAAGACAGTGCTTAGCAATAAGTAGAGCAATTTATTTTGGTGCTAAAGTATTAGTATTAGATGAACCCACTTCTGCGCTTGGAGTGCATCAAGCTTCTGTAGTTTTAAAATATATCGTTAAAGCAGCTTCACAAGGGTTAGCTGTTATCTTGATTACTCATAACGTTCATCATGCTTACCCTGTAGGCAACAGTTTTACTGTTTTAAATAGAGGTAAAAGTTTAGGAACTTATGAAAAAAAGAATATTACTAGAGAAAAACTTCTAAGTATGATGGCAGGAGGTGAAGAATTAGATAAGTTAGAAGTTGAATTAAAAGAAATGAATAGACTTTCAACAAATTAATTATTTCATAATTGAATTAATCTCTTTATTGGTAAAAGATTTAGGTTTTTCACACATAACAGTTATTTTTTGAGCTTTATTTTTCTTTGAAGAAACATGAATTGCTTCAATTATGTTAAGAACATGAAGCGATAAATTACCATTACATTTGTTAATTTTCTTATTTTGTATAGAAAAAATCATTTCAGAAAGTCCAACTCCTCTATAATTTGCGTTAGTTGGCGATTCATTAGCTCTTGAGCTTTGAGATTTAATATTAATTTTTCCTAATTTCATCTTATTAGTTTTGTAAGTTTTCCAAGGATTACCTAATTTATTATTTATTAAAACTGATCCTCCAAACATGTTAGGGTCTGGTACTATCATTGATCCTTTTTCTCCATATAGCTCTATATGATTTCTTAGATGTGAAATTACATCAAAAGATAATGTAACTCTTATTATTGAACCATTTTTAAATTTGATCGTGGAAAAATAAGTTGTAGGGCATTGAACTTTAAAACTTTTTCCTTTTTTTGGTCCTATACCTATAACTCTTTTATCTACACCTTTAGCAGAAATACTTCTAACTTCTTCAGCGGGTCCTAATAGATTCACTAACGCTGTTAAGTAATAAGGGCCCATATCAATAACAGGACCACCTTCTTTTTGGGCAAACCAAGGTTCAGGATTTGGATGATAAGATTGAACGCCCGGAAAAGCAAAGATGGCATTACCAAATTTAACTTTACCAATTACCTTTTTATCTAGCAGTTCTTTTGCTTTTTGATTACCTCCACCTAAAAAAGTGTCCGGCGCATTTCCAATATATAGTTTTTTTCTTTTTGCTATTTTTATAAGTTCTTTTCCATCTTTCAGACTTACAGCTAAAGGTTTCTCCGAATAAACATGTTTATTATTAAGTAAAGATTTTTTTGCAATAATATAATGAGCTTTTGGAATAGTAAGATTTAGTATAACTTTTATACTTTCATCTTTAAGCAATTCATTGACTGGAACTGATTTGATTTTATAAATTTTAGCACACTTATCGGCTGCTTTTTTATTTATGTCAGCACATTTGATAATTTTAAAATTATTAAAGTATTTATGTGCTCTAAAGTAAGTTTCCGCTATATGGCCACAACCAATTAAACCAACATTAAATATTTTGGCCATGTAATTTAAACACCTTTTCTTTGTTTCTTTTTACCTTCTAGGTGTTCTTTGAGTGATTTTTTATTTTCTTCTGTTGATGGTATTCCTAGAGTAGGGCTTTCCCAATAAGCAGATCCTTCCAACCATTGGTACCCATCTGTTTGAATTGATATAACATAAGTCTTCTTTGATTTCTTCGCTCTTTTAAAAGCTTCTTCTAGTTCTGAAATAGAACTGACTTGTTCACCATCTGCACCCATACTTTTAGCATGTGCTGCAAAATCAACTGGAACTAAATTAGGAGTTTTTGAACTTTTTAATAAACAATTAAATTCTTTTCCGCCTTTGTATAATTGAAGTCTATTTATGACAGCATGACCTCCGTTATCACATACTATTATTATTAATTTGTTATTAGTTATAACAGAACTATAAATATCAGAATTGTATAAAAGATAAGATCCATCTCCAACAAATGATACAACTTCTTTATCTGGATTTGCCATTTTAATTCCAAGTGCACCTGAAATTTCGTAACTCATGCAACTAAAACCCCATTCAGTTTCATGAGTGTTAAGCTCCCTCGGTTTCCATACTTGTATTACTTCTCCAACAAGTCCACCCGCTGCTGTTACGGCTATATCGGATGGATCTGAGTTTCTATAGCAAGCGCCTATGACTTGAGCATAACTAGGTAGTTTTTGATTAGTAGGACCGCTATGTTTATCTACATAAGAGTCCCAATCTTTAAGCTCTGCTCTAGATTTTTTGTACCAATTATCATCTGCCTTCCAGCTCCCTAGAGCCTGAGACAATTCAATTAAAGAAACTTTAGCATCACCAACAACAGCCTGGGCCATATGTTTGTTAGCATCAAATCTAGCTGCATTTATAGAGACTAATTTAAAATTAGGATTTTCAAAATTTGCCCATGAGCCAGTAGTAAAATCTGCTAATTTAGTTCCTATAGCTATAGCAGTGTCAGTTTCTTTACTTAAGTTATTAGCGGCTTTACTTCCTAATCCACCTATAGCACCTAAATAATGAGAATGATCTTTTTTAAGAGAAGAATAACCCATAACCGTCTGAGTAACCGGTATGTTATGTTTTTTTGCAAAGTCACTTAACTCATCTGTTGCATCTGAATATAAGACTCCGCCACCAGCAATGATAATTGGTTTTTTAGATTTTTTTATTAACTCAGCTGCCTCTTTAATTTGAAAATCATCTGGTTTTGGTCTTCTTATTGTATGAATTCTCTCTTTAAAAAATTCTTCGGGATATTCATACACTTCACCTTGAACATCCTGGCTTAAAGAAATACATGCAGGTCCACAATCAGCAGGATCTAACATTACTTGAATAGCTTGTTGCAAACTAGAAATTATCTGTTCTGGTCTTGTTATCCTATCAAAGTATCTTACGACTGGTTTAAAACCATCGTTTTGTGTAATTCCTGGATTATTAAAATGCTCAACTTGTTGTAATACAGGATCTGGCATTCTATTTGCAAAAGTATCGCCCGGTAAAAATAGAATTGGAAGCCTGTTACTCATTGCAACAGCTGCTGCTGTTATCATATTAGTTGATCCTGGTCCTACTGAAGAAGTGGCTACAAAAATTTGCTTTCTTCTTTTCGCTCTTGAATACGCAATCCCAGTTAGAGCCATGTTTTGTTCATGGTGACCTCTCCAAGTTGGCAAATCTTTTTGATTTTCTTGTAAAGCTTGACCCAAACAAGCAACATTTCCATGTCCAAAAATTCCAAACACTCCTGGAAATAAAGGCAATTTTTTTCCTTCAATTAAAGTCTTTTGGGCAATTAGAAATCTCACTAAAGCGTGAGCACAAGTGAGTTGAATGTTTTTCATAAATTCAATATAAACTAATTAATTAAATATCTTATTTCAACTTAATATGTACGAAAAATTTGGACAGTTCATCGATGGTAAATGGCAAAAATCTGCTAGTAATGAAACTTACGATGTAATTAATCCAGCAAATGAGGAAATTATTGGTAAGGCTTCTAAAGCAAATAGCACTGATGTTCAAAGAGCATTAAAATCAGCTGAGAAAGGTCTGCAAGTTTGGAGAAACACTTCACCATGGGAACGATCAAAAGTTATAAGAAAAATTTCAGAATTAATTAGACAAAGAGTAGATGTTTTATCTAAATGGTTAACATTAGAAGTCGGCAAACCATTAACAGAGGGGCCAGGTGAAGTAGGGGGTGCTGCAGATATTTTTGAATGGAATTCAGAAGAAACAAAAAGAATTTTTGGTGAAATAAACCAAAGTCGTTTTCCTAACACACGTATACACGTAATATATCAACCCGTTGGTGTTGTTGCAGCTTTAGTTCCTTGGAATTTTCCAGTAATACTTGCTTCTAGAAAAATTTCTACTGCTTTAGCCGCTGGTTGTTCTGTTATTGTTAAACCTGACGTAATAACACCAGGAAGTGTAATGGAGATTGTAGATATTTGTAGGGAAGCAGGTGTTCCTCCAGGAGTAGTAAATTTATTATCTGGTGATCCAGCTGGTATTTCTGAAGAACTTATAAAATCAGATATTGTAAAAAAGATTTCGATTACAGGATCAACAAGAGTTGGAAAACTTATATTAAAACAAGCTGCTGATAAAGTTCAAAGAGTTACAATGGAGTTAAGTGGTCATTCTCCTTTCATTGTATTTGATGATGTAGATTTAAATAAAGTAACTGACATGGCAATTACAGCTAAATTTAGGAATAATGGTCAAGTTTGTATATCACCAAACAGATTTTATATTCATGAAAAGAAGAAAGATGAGTTTGCTAATTTAATGGTAGAAAAAACAAAAAAACTAAAAATTGGAAATGGAATGGACAAAGACACTTTACTTGGCCCTTTATGTACAAAACAAAGATTAGAAGGTGTAGAAAAATTAGTTGAAACTACAAAGAAAGAAGGAGGAAAAGTTTTATTAGGAGGTAAAAGAGCAGCAAAATTTAACAAAGGGTATTTTTATGAACCTACAATATTTGATGATGTTAAAGATAATTTTACAGTAATGAAGGAAGAGCCTTTTGGTCCAATAGTTCCAATTTTAACTTTTAAAAATTTTGATGAAGTAATGAAAAGAGCAAATGACAATGACCTTGGTTTATGTAGCTATGTTTATACCACTGATCTCAAGAAAGCTAATGAGGCTTCAGAAATTTTAGAAACAGGCTGTGTGGCAGTCAATACTCCTGCTGTAGCTGTAGCTGAAGCTCCATTTGGAGGCATAAAGCAAACAGGTTATGGAAGAGAAGGTGGCTCAATGGCTATTAAAGACTATCTAAATATCAAATATACGCACTTTGGTATTTCTTACGAATAAAAATTTACAATATATAACTAATGGCTTTCTATGTTTATATGCTCTTATCTAAGGGCGATAAACCTGTTTCATATGTTGGGTATACAAGTAACCTAAAAAATAGAATCAATCTTCATAACACTGGAAAAGGTGCTAAATTTACTAGGGGGAGAAAATGGAAATTAATTTATAAGGAAAAATTTACATCAAAAAATAAAGCTATTTTAAGAGAATATTATATAAAGAAAAATAGAACAATTAGAAATAAAATTAAAAATGAAAATTTCAATTCTGTTGCCTTATAAAGAAAATTTTTCTCCTGTATATCCTGGAGCAGTTTCTATTTTTTTAAACGCTGTTACTCAAAAAAGTAAATTTAAGAAATTTATAACAGTTTATGGAAATACAGAATATAAAAAAAAATTTAAATTAAAATATATAAATATACCAATACAAAAGAAAATTTTAGGTATAGGTAGTCAAACATCAAATTATATTGATAATTTTATAAAACTTGAGTCTAAAAAACCTTCTGACATTATAGAGGTGCATAATAGGCCCATCTATATTTCTTTGTTACCTAATAATAAATCAAAAAAGATACTTTACTTTCATAATGACCCATTAAGTATGAGCGGCTCTAAATCAGTAAATGAGAGAGTTGAATTAATAAATAAATGTTCCAGAATAATTTTTAATAGCGAATGGTCTAAAAATAGATTTTTAACAAAATTAGATACTATTTATATAAAATCACCAAAATTAATAGTAATCAAACAAAGCGCTGACTTACAAAAAGTAAATTTAAATAAAAAAGAAAATATAATTACTTTTGTAGGAAAGCTAAATAAAGCAAAAGGGTATGATGTATTTGGGTCAGCAATAATTGATGTTTTAAATGAGAATAAAAATTGGAAGGCAATTGTAATAGGCGACGAGGAAAGGGAAAATATAGAATTTAACCATGAGCGTCTAACAAACTTAGGTTTTAAAGAACACAAAGATGTTTTAAATATTTTTAAAAAAACTTCTATATCAGTGGTTTGTTCAAGATGGGAAGAGCCATTTGGAAGAACAAGTTTAGAGTCCGCCAGTTGTGGTTGCGCTGTTATTATTACTAATAGAGGAGGTCTTCCTGAAACAATTACTAATGGTATCATAGTACAAAAATTAAATAAAAAGAATATTTATGACTCAATAATAAAATTAATTAATAATAAATCTTTTAGAAAAGAATTACAAAAATTATCTTTATCAAACTTTTACTTAACGCATAAAAACGCAACATTACAGATTGATGATTACAGAAGTAAATTAATTGAAAACAGATTTCAAAACAAAATAAATGGAAAAAAATTAAAAATTTTACATGTAACTAATTTTAATGAAAGACATAATGGAAGACTTTTCTACAATACTGGAAAAAGAATAAACAATGGACTTATAAGACTTAAACATAGCGTTTTAGAATTTAGTGATAGAGATATAGTTAGTTATTACAGAAATATAGGTGATATTGATGGATCAAAAAGACTTAACAATAAATTTATCGAAGTCATAAGTAATTATCTGCCTGATTTAATCATATTTGGACATGCAGACTTGATTAAAAGAGAAACAATCAAATTTATCAAAAAAACATATCCAGACATAAAATTATGTCAATGGTTCCTAGATAGAATGGATCATAGATGGATGAAAAATTTGAATAGATTTAAACATAAATTAGACCTAATGGATGCAAATTTTTGCACAAGCGATCCTAAAAGCATAAATACCGATAAAGAAAAACCGATTTATTATCTCCCTAATCCTGTTGATGAGTCATTTGAAAAATTAAAAAATGACCAAAAATCAAATTTAAATAATGATGTTTTTTTTGCTATGAGCCATGGTGTTCATAGAGGTGTTTTAAAAAAAGGAAAATTTGATGAAAGAGAAACGTTTATTCAAGATCTTATGAAAATGACACCAAATGTTAAATATGATCTTTATGGCATGAATAATAATCAGCCTATTTGGGCAGATAATTTTATTAATAAGATTTCAAATTCGAAAATGGGCTTAAACTTAAGCCAAGGAAAAACAGCAAAATACTATAGCAGTGATAGATTTGCTCAAATAATTGGTAATGGTTTGACAGTTTTAGTAGATGAAAAAACTCGTTTTAATAATTTTTTAAACAAAAATGAAATTGTTACATATAAAAGCTTAAAAGATTTGGCTGAAAAAATTAATAAACTTAGCAAAAACGATAAACTAAGAAGAAAAATAGCCAAAAAAGGAAGATTAAAATACCATAAATATTTTAATTCTAAAACAATTGCAGAGTTTATAATAAATAAAACCTATAAAAATTATAGTAAAAAATATTTTTGGGAAAATAAAATCTAATTTATGTCATTAAAGGAACTATTTAAAAAACATAAATCAGATAAATATAATCACGGTTATCATCTAATTTATGAACCTTATTTGAAAAATCTAAAACAAAAAAAATTAAATATTCTAGAAATCGGTGTATCTGATGGTGCTTCAATTAAAGCTTGGTCAGATTATTTTAAAAATTCAAATATCATTGGAATTGATATTAAAAAAATTGACTTAAAAAAAAGAAAACTTAATAGAAAAAAAATAAGTATTTATCAGGGTTCGCAATCTGACAAAGAATTTATCAAATTTTTAATTAATAAGTATAAAAAATTTGATATTATTATAGATGACGGTAGCCATATCCCTTCTGATGTAATTAAATCTTTTAATCTTTTGTTCGATGCGCTTTCTAATAAAGGAATATATTTTGTTGAAGATACTCAAACTAGTTATAATCACTTTTTTGGAGGAAATCCTTTCGATTTAAAATATGCAAATACACAAGTAAATTATTTTAAAAAATTATCAGATAGTGTGAATTTTCAGGAGATAGCCAACCCGTTTTATATTAAATCGAAATATGATGGTTTAATAAGAAACATATCTTTTTTTAATAATATGATAGTTATCGTAAAAGATAAAATCAATTTTAATAGCAATTTATTAATAAATAATTCTTATGAAAATAAAAGATATTTAACTAAAATAAAAAGAAATAATAAAAGAAAGATGCAATATTTTATTAAATATATGATAATTTTTAAATCATATACTTTGTTTCTTTATATTTTTAATTTTTTTAAAAAGATTTTGCTTTTCCGATTTTAATGTTTTCTATAGTAATTCCTACTTTCAATAATTTAGGGTACCTTAAATTATGCTTAAAAAGCCTTACAAATAACTCAAAGTACAATCATGAAATAATTTTTCATATAAACGATGGTTCAGATGGAACTAAAGATTTTATTATTAAAAATGGTTATAAATATACTCATTCGAATGAAAATATCGGACTGTGTTCCTCAATTAACAAAGCTTCAAAACTAAGCACAGCTAAATATCTATTATATAGCCATGATGATATGTATTTTTGCCCTTTTTGGGATGAAATTTTATTAAGAGAAGTAAAACTTCATAAACATGATAATTTTTATCTATCAGGAACTATGATTGAAAAGTTTTCAGGCCATATAACTTATAATTTTGGAAACACTTTTGCTGATTTTCAAGAAGAAGATTTTTTACGTAAATACAAGGAATTAAACTATTTTGATCATCAAGGTAGTCATTTTGCGCCTCACCTTGTTAGTAAATCTTTATGGGATAGAGTAGGTGGATTTAGTGAAGAATTTAATCCAGGTATAGGATCTGATCCAGATTTTAATATGAAGTTATGGAAAGAGGGAGTGAGAATTTTTAAAGGTCTAAATGATTTTAAAGTTTATCACTTTGGATCAATTACTACTCGAAAAAAAAAATTTTTAACTCTAAATCGCGGAGATAAAATTTTTTTAAAAAAATGGGGAATTACTACTAAATTTTTTAAGAAACATTATTTAAAATCTAGAAGTAAGTACAAAGGGCCATTAAATGAACCCAAGGTTTCATTTAATTATATTATTGGATTAATAATATGTAAAATTAGGTCTTTTTTTACATTTTAATTTTATTTAACGCATTATTTTTAAATAGATTAGCTTCTTTAATATATCTTCTTACCATCTCAGTTGATTTATGTCCTGTCATAGCCATTATGCTTCTTTCTTCTGCTCCTGCTTCAGCAGCTGAAGTAGCGAATCCAGATCTTAAACTATGACCTGAGTAATTTTTACTATCTATTCCAGCTTTTGTTAAATATTCTTTAATTATTAATGCCACGGATTGATCTGTAAGTCTTATATTTGTAATTTTTGAGCCTTTTGAAAACCTAACAAAAATAGGTCCTTTTTTAATTTTTGATATATTTAGCCAGTTTTTCAAATTTTTAACTGGACAATAAAGATAGTTTTCAAAGTGGGGGATACCTTTTGTAAATCCTTCACCAAATTGATCCGTTTTCGATCTTTTTATATGTACTTTTAGCCCTTCAAAAACAAATTCTAAATCCTCTATATTTAATGATATTAATTCGTTCCTTCTAAAACCACCTGCAAAACCTAGGAGCAATAAAGCCTTGTTTCGTAATTTTTTAATATCAGGCTCATTTTGTTGATTAATAACATCAATTATTTGTTTTAAGTTACTGATTAATAACGGTTTTTTTCCCTTTTGATTTACTCCTTTTCTCCTTTTTATACCTAAGAAATTTTGAATAATTACAGGATGTTTTGTATCTAAATAATGGCCTTTCATTTTATGAAAAACGCTGATCGATACCAGCCTGCGTTTTATTGTGCTGATTTTAACGTCCTTGCTAGATAAATATGTTAGGTATAAAGAGACTATCTTTATATCAGTTGGTATACTCTTAAATCCATTTTTAACACAAAATAAACTGAAATCCTCAAAGTCTGATTTATAGGCTCTAACTGTGTTTATTGCCTTTGAACTCTTCAGATTCTTTAAAGTTTCATCTTGTAATTTTTTTATGTCTGTAATTAAGTTGCTCATTTTTCTTATTATTACTATTGATAACCATTAATTATCGTTAGTAATATATCAAGTGAAAGTTCCTGTCAACAGGTATAATTTAGAAGTTAATGATAAAGATTATACTTCCAATTGCTGTGTTCATAGCTGTGGTATTTGGAATATCGTACTTCTGGAATAACTCAAGCGTCCAAGGAAGAAAAAAAATTGCTATAGGACTGCTTATAGGTATATTATTAAGCTTAATATTAACAATTTATTTAATTATAGACTAATGAAGCTCAAAGGGACTAAGTTTCAGCTGAAAGTATGGAATTATCTGAAAAAAATACCTCGTGGGAAGGTAAAAACCTACTCTGAAGTGGCTAAATCGATAGGAAAACCGCTAGCTGTGCGTGCTGTAGCTAATGCTATAGGAAAAAACCCTCTAGCTCCTCAAATTCCTTGCCATAGAGTAATCAGATCAGATGGATCCTTAGGCGGTTATTCTGGCAAAGGAGGCATTAAAACCAAGAGATTATTGCTAAAAAAAGAGGGTGTAACGCTCTAGAATTGTTATTTGACGGGCGATCGGGTCTATTAGCCCCTACTTCATTGTATTTTTTTGCGATACACCAGTCAGTTGCACTTTAAAATCATTGATTGCAAAAAAAACGCCCTCTATGGCCGTTTAAACGCTATATTCAGTGTACGCAAAGCTTGTAGAATTATTGATTATTGCCGCTTTTAGAACGTTCTAAAATACTCTATTTTGCTCAATTCTAGTCTTCTAGTATTTGAAATACTAACGATTTTTATGTAAATCTTGAATTTTCTTAACCTTTGCTAACTTATTTTTTAATTTTTTATGCTTAAATAAGTGTTATTTTCTAATGTTTATTTACATTTTTTATTTTATATATAAATACTACTTACCTATTTCTTAATTTATTACTTTAAATATTTTACGTATGTTACTGCATTTATTGGAAATATTTAAGACTTATAAAAACTACTATAGGAATAGTAATAAAAGACATTACAGTAGAGATAACGATAACACTTGCTACGCTATCAACCACCTTTCTTTCTGAATACATTGAACCCACTAAATAAGTTAAAACAGCGCTTGGCATACATGATTGAATTAGAAGAACGCCAGCAGCAAACCCGTTTAAATTTAAAAATTTAATTAATCCAAATCCTATTAAGGGGCCAATAATTACTCTAACCGCTCCTAGAATAGATGCATGTGTCCATGACACTACTTTTAATCTAGATAAAGCAATACCTAATGACATTAAAACTAAAAATATAGTGGCGTATGTAAGTAAAAACGTAGTGTTTTCTAAGTATCCAGGAACATCCCATTCAAAATATAAAAATATAACTGAAATAATTATTCCATAAATTGGCATATTCTTAATTAATATTTCAAATGAAAAACTTTTTTTGGCTAATAAAACTCCAAGTGTAAAGTGAAGAAGAATAATTACTGATGCAATTGCCGATGCGACCCCTAACCCTGCCGTTCCGTAAGCAAATAAACAAATAGGAATACCCATATTTCCAGTGTTAGGTAAAATTAATGGTGGCAATTCACTTATAAAATCTTTTTTAAGTAATAAAAGAAATATAATACCTACAAGAGAAAATCCTCCGATTATAATTAATGCATAAATGAAGTATTCAATAAAAACACTTAAAGTTACCCCAGTAGTTGTTATTGTGTAGAAAATCATTGCAGGAGTACCTACGTTTCCTGCGAAAGTAGTTATAAAATCTGTACTTATTTCTGGATTTTTTTTTCCTAAGTAATATCCAATACCGATAACAAAGAAAACAGGGGCAATTACATCTATGAGTTTTAAGTAGAGCTCCATTAAGCTCTTACATCAGATTTCCTAGGTTTTCTCAACTTTTTAGTGTTATAATTAATGGCAAGTTCAAACTCCATTAACCTTTTGTGGATAGATCTTAATTCAGTAATTCTGGTCCAATTATATAAAAATACAGAAAAAGCATCTTTTACTTCTCCAAAAGCATTAACTACTTGCATCATTACACCTAGTGTAAAAGCAGCAGTAAATAACCCTGGAGCCATAATTAAAAATGGCACTATTACAAATAATTGCCTGTACCAAATAGCCCATAAATCAAAATAACCATAATGAAGAAAAAGCTTATGATAATTGAATTTTATACCTGTAAATAATTGCAATATTGTTGGGGCTTGAACATAATTTTTTCTATCATCTTCTCCATACACTAGTTCTTTTCTAAAAGCGGCCTCTACTTTTTGATTGTTGTACTCAAGTCCTGGGAGTTTAATACCAACTAACCAACTTATTAAAATACCACCTAAACTAAGTGTAAGTGCTACCCATACTAAAGATCCTGAAACATCATTTAAAAAAGGAACAGTTACATTAGAAGATAAAACCCATAAGATCGGAATAAATGCGATCAAAGTCATTATAGCTTTAACAACTTGCAAACCAATTGACTCAACGATTTTAGCAAAATTCATACAGTCTTCTTGAATACGTTGAGAAGAACCCTCTACTTTCGCCTCTGTGGCGCGCCAATAAGGCATATATGAAAAGGTTATAGCTTCACGCCATCTAAATGCCCAAAGTCTAGTAAACCAATTTGTGAAAGCAAAGATGGTTACGTATGGCAATGCAATATATAAAAATTTTTTAATTGAGCTCCAAAATTCAGATATATCTCTATCTTCTGCTGTTTGGAGAATATCGTAAAAATCTTTGTACCAACTGTTGAATAATACGTCTAAATAAGTTTGTAAAACAAGAAGAGAAATTATAAAAAAACCTCCACCGTAAGACCATAAGTACCACTTTTTATCTTTAAAAAAACTTCGCCACATATCTAATTCTTAAGAAAATTATCAGCGTATGATTTAATCACAAATTCTTTTTTCTTAGGTTCAATAACAGTATATGAAATATTGTTATTTTCTGCGTATTCTATTGCTTTTTCTTTCGAAGGGAATTTTAAGATTACTTCTTCTAAAGTATCTGTCGAGGTTTCCCAGCCCATTAATGGATTAATAGAAGGATCTTTAGTATCAAACTCTAGAACCCATTTTTTGAGTTTTCCTCTACCCGATTGCATCGCAGTTTTGGTTGGTATGTAAATTTTAGCTTTTTTCATCTTAAATGGTCGGGGCGGCAGGATTTGAACCTGCGACCCTCTGGTCCCAAACCAGATGCGCTACCAGGCTGCGCTACGCCCCGATTGGATGTTTTATAGGTTAATTATACCTATTTGGCAATTGAAAGATAATCGCTATAGAAGTAAAAGCTTTTATGATCCAATTTATTACAAAGCCATTTAAAGAGTTTTTCAAATTAGAAGCCTCCTCTGGAATTATGCTTCTTTTAGCTGCGGTATTAGCTTTAATCATAAGTAATGGATCATATAGTGATGAATATTTTTCAATACTAAAAAAATACATAACTTTAGGTACGGAAAGCTTTGGCTTGAAATTAAGTGTCTTGCATTGGATCAATGATGTCTTGATGGCAATATTTTTCTTTTTTGTTTCACTAGAAATCAAAAGGGAATTTTTACAAGGTGAATTATCAAACCCAAAACAAGCTTTACTTCCTATAATTGGAGCGGTTGGAGGAATGGCAGTTCCTGCCCTTTTCTATATTATTGTAAATTATTCAGACAGTACTACGCTTAACGGATGGGCAATACCTTCTGCTACTGATATTGCTTTTTCACTAGGTGTGCTTTCTTTGCTTGGAAAAAGAGTTCCTATCTCTCTTAAAATTTTTTTAACTGCTTTAGCAATTATTGATGATCTGGGCGCAATAGTTATAATTGCATTCTTCTATTCAGGTAATATTCAAATAATTTATTTACTATTAATGTTAGCTGCAATCATAATTTTAATTCTACTTAACAAATTTAAAATAAATATTTTTTTACCATATTTAATCGTTGGTATATTTTTATGGGATTTTACGCATCAATCTGGTGTACATGCTACAATAGCTGGAGTACTATTGGCTCTAACCATACCTCATAATACAAAAGAAAATAAAAATTCTCTTTTATTAAAACTCGAACATGGATTAGCTCCTTACGTAGCTTTTGGAATTATGCCAATTTTTGCATTTGCAAATGCCGGTGTCTCACTAGAAGGTTTAACATTTGCGACTTTATTAAATCCTGTGCCACTAGGAATTGTTTTGGGACTTTTCTTTGGAAAGCAAATTGGTGTATTTGTTTTATCTTATTTATCAGTAAAATTAAAAATAGCTGACAAACCTTCGGGTTCAACATGGCCAGCTTTTTATGCAGTTTCAATTTTAACTGGGATTGGATTTACAATGAGTTTATTTGTCGGAAACTTAGCTTTTGCTAATAATATAGAATATATGGATGGAGTTAAAATTGGAGTTTTAGCTGGTTCGTTACTTTCAACGCTTTTTGGTTACTTTCTGTTATTATTATTTTCTAAAAAATGATTAGCAATGAAATAATTAAAATTGCATCTAACACATCATATGTTGGACTAAAAAATGACTACACATATAAATCATCGAAGAAAAATTCGATGTGCGGTGACTTAATAAAAGTAGAATTAGTGGTAAATAAATCAAAAATTAACTCAATGAGATATGAAACCGAGTCATGTATTTACTGCAATGCATCTGCAAACTTAATAGCAAAGCATATAAGAGGATTAAGCATCAACAAGGTAAAAAAAGATTTGAATAAATTGAGATCGTTTTCTATGGATATAAAATCTTTTCAAATTCCAATTAAATTTAAGAAATTTAAGTCATTATTTAAGAAAACTAATACTAATAGACTGAATTGTATTTTTTTACCCTTAGATGCCGTGTTAAAAGCTTTAAAATAATGAAAAAAATAATTACCATAATATTAATAATGTTTAGTTTTTTTTCAAACGCAAATTCAAATTATGATCAGTTAGCTCATGAATTTTCATTTAAGAGTATTGACGGAAACACAATAGATTTAAAAGATTATAAAGAGAAAATAATTGTAATTGTAAATGTAGCATCAAGATGTGGTTTTACAAATCAATATGAAGATTTACAAAAATTATGGTCTAATTATCAAAATCAAAACTTAGTTGTGATAGGTGTTCCAACTAATAACTTTAAACAAGAACCAGGGTCTAATAAAGAAATTAAAGATTTTTGTGAGACAAACTTTAATATAAATTTTCCAATGACGGAAAAAATTGATGTAATTGGTATTAATGCACATCCCTTTTATAAATGGGCGAAAGATAATTATGGCAAAGGCGCTATACCAAAGTGGAATTTTCATAAAATAATAATTGGAAAAGATGGTAAAGTTGCTGAAACTTTTACTTCAATAACAAATCCTTCATCTAAAAGATTTATTAATTTTATAGAAGAACAGATTAAAAGTTAACATTTAAACCATCAAAAGCTGGCATTATATTTTTTGGTAATTTTCTTTTTAAATCAAAATAATCCATATCTACATGTAAATTAGTTAAAATTGCTTTTTGAGGCTTCACTAGCTTTATAAAACTTAATGCATCATCAAAATTAAAATGAGAAGGGTGTTTTTCCTTACGCAAACAATCAATTATTAAATACTTCAAGTTTAAAAGCTTTTTAGATACAGAATTACTTATTTTATTACAATCACTAATATAAGCGATATCATCAAATCTATAACCAGTTGATTTGATCATTCCATGTTCAACTTCAAAAGCATCTACAAATAATTGAGTGTTATCTTTTTTTATTAAAAATTTTTTTTTAATAGTATTAGCTTTCATTATTGGTTTGTAACCATGCCTTTGTGAAAAACAAAAAGTATATTTATCTTTTAATTCTTTAATTGTTCTGCTGGAGGCGTAAACAGGTATTTTTTTTTTATTTTTCCAAAAAAAAGGGCGCATCTCAAAAATTCCAGATGTTTGGTCTGCGTGTTCATGTGTATAAATTATTGCATCTAAAGACCTAATTTTATTATTTAAAAATTGAGATTTGATGTCAGGTGAAGTGTCTATTAAAATTGAAAGATTGCCTTTTTGTATATGTGCACAGCATCTTGTTCTAATATTTTTAGAGTTTTTTTTTAGCTTAGCAGAGTAGTTTGTAATCCATGGAGAACCTAAAGAGCTACCACATCCTAATATTGTAAATTTATTCATTATTCTAATTTTCCAAACAAATTAAAAAAGTTCTTGGAAGTTGTATTAGATAGATCCTCAAAGGAAAGTTCTTTAATCTTAGAGAGAAACTTAACTGTATGAATAATATAACTTGGTTCATTTGGCTTTCCTCTTAAAGGAACAGGGGCTAAATATGGAGCATCAGTCTCAACTAACATTCTATCAGCAGGTATTTCCTTAAATGTATTTGCTAAATCTTCAGATTTTTTAAATGTAACTACTCCACTTGCCGAGATGTAGGCTCCAAGATCAATTAGTTTAAAAGCAAAATCTTTCGAACCAGTAAAACAGTGAATTAAAACTTTAAAGTCTTTTTCAGTCTTCTTTTTCTTTATAATTTCTAAAGTTTCTTTTTCCGCGCTCCTAGTGTGAACAACTATTGGAATCTGTAATTCTTGGGCTGCAGTAATATGTTCTTCAAAACATTTAATTTGATCATTTTTTTCAGAATGGTTGTAATAAAAATCTAAACCACTCTCACCTATTCCAATTATTTTTTTATCTGATTCAACTTTTTTAATTATATCTGCTGCTTTAATTTTATTATGATTTTTAGCTTCATGAGGATGAATGCCGTAAGTGCCGTACACACATTTAAATTCTTGTATTATTTTTAAAATTTTATCAAAACTTTTGTCCTCTGTTGAGATAGTTAATAAGTATTTTACACCATCGTTATTTGCTCTATCTATTGTCTCTTTTAAAGAAAGAGACATAGGCTCATAATTTAAGTGACAGTGTGAATCAATTATCATCTTCGATTTTAGTAAATAAAATTTCTAGATTATTAAGTTCTTTATCATGATCAAATATATTTTCATCTCTTATTTTATCTAGGTTTATATTTTGATTTGATATATTCATTGCTCCAAGAACTTTATTTGTAGCAATAGGGATAATTGGATTTAATAAAACACTGATATTTTTAATTTGCTCCATTATTGTAAATAATATATTTTTCATTCTTTCAGGATCTGTATTTTTTACAGCCCAAGGCTCGGAGTCATTAAAGTATTTATTAGCTTCAAAAGAAAAACCTACTACCATTTTAATATATTCATTTAAATCTTGATTATTCATAAAAGATTCTAATTTAGATAAATTATTTTTAAGGTTACCAATTAATTTTTTATCGTTTTCATCAAGCTTACTTTTCTTGGGAATCTTATTATTGCAATTCTTTTTTATAAATGAAAAAACGCGCTGGCAAAGATTTCCATAATTATTAGCTAAATCATTGTTAATACAATTTTTTAAATTTTCTAAAGAAATTGATCCATCATTTCCTAAAGAAACCTCTTTAATTAAATAATATCTTAATTGATCAATTCCATACTTATCTATGATTTCTATAGGATCTAAAATATTACCTAATGATTTTGACATTTTCTTATCATCAGAAAGAATCCAACCATGCCCAAAAACTCTTTTAGGTAAAGGAAGTTTTGCTGCCATCAAGAATGCAGGCCAAAAAATAGCATGAAATCTTAATATATCTTTACCAATTATATGAATGTCTGCTGGCCAAAAATTTTTGTATTTAACACTTGTCGTATCTGGATAATCTAAAGCACTTATATAATTAGTTAGTGCGTCTAACCATACATAGATTACATGCTTGTTATTTTTAGGTACAGGTATACCCCAAGAAAATGAAGTTCTGCTAATTGAAAGGTCTTTTAAACCTTTTTTTACAAATTGCATAACCTCATTACGTCTCGAATCTGGCAAAATGAATTTTTTATTATCTTCGTAGAATTTTACAAGTTTGCCCTGCCAAGCAGAGAGTTTGAAAAAATAAGATTCTTCTTCAACCCATTCTACAGTTGACCCTGAAGATTTTGAAATTTTTTTTCCATCGTTTTCTTCGATCTCATCTTCTTCGTAAAAAGCTTCATCTGAAACTGAATACCAACCACTATATTTGTCTAGATAAATATCACCTGAGTCAACTAACTTATTCCAAATATCAATTACAGATTTATGATGTCTAATTTCAGTAGTTCTAATGAAATCATCATTAGTTAAATTTAAGGTTTTAGTAAGAGACCTGAAAGTTTCTGATAATTCATCACAAAAAATCTGAGGATCTTTATTATTTTTTTTAGCCTCTTTTTCAATTTTTTGACCATGCTCATCTGTACCTGTTAAAAATAAAACGTTGTAACCTTCAAGTCTTTTAAAACGAGCAAAAATATCCGCAACGATACTTGAATAAGCATGACCCATGTGTGGTTTACCAGAAGGATAATATATAGGAGTTGTTATATAAAAATTTTTAGCCATAATTTAACTTGTTGTTAATAGCATTTATTAACGAATTTTGATTAAGATTGAAAGTCAAGTATTTATTTAAATTATCTAATACAAAACTTTTTAATTCATAAACTTTATCATTTTTAAGAATATGTTGGTCTTTTAAATTTTTAAAATAGAAATCTGACAAATAAAAAATTATATCTATAAACAATATGTCTTTATTTTTCTTATGTAAATTTAACAATGTGGATAGATTATCAATAAAATTGCCAGTTGGTGATATGTCGTATTCATCAAAGGCATAGTTGAACTTTATATAATTTCCTGGTGTTAATTTAGATTGTTCAGGGTCTAAAACAGTATCAATATTATAAAATTTAATTAGTTCTTTAATAATTTTAACTCTTTCATTTTCGTTTTGAATAATTTTGATTTCTAAAGATCTTGATTTAATTGTATCTAATATTGGTCTAGTTTTATTATTAATAAGAATAAAATAATTTTTTTTACTTGGCTCCTCAATAATTTTCAGTAATGCATTTAGACTATTAGCATTGAAAAGTTCGATATCATCTAAAACTATAAATCTATCGCTATCAATCATTGATGATTGTTGAATAACAGATTTTAAATTTCTAATATCTTCAATTTTTAATGATTTAAAATCAGATCCTTTTAAATAGAGTATATTTTGAAAAATACCCTCTCTAAATTTTTTGTAAAAAACTGAATCATCAGATAAAGAGTATTTCGATTTATTATAATTTTCTTCATCAAATATTGAAAAGAAGAGATGATTAATTAAAGTTGATTTTCCAGTTCCTTTCAATCCAGACAACATTAAAACTTTAGGTAATTTTTGCTTTGTATATATTGATGATAAGAAATTAAAATTTTCCTCTAAACCAAACAATTTTAATGAATTTTTTGGATTAAAATATTTAGGGTAATCCATTAAATATTTAGGTATTTCTTTACTATATTAAAAATCTTTTTTTCTAACTCTGCATCATTAGAGGAAGAGTCCAAAACAAAATAATTTTTTTTATTTTTTGCAATTTTTAAAAAGGATTGTTGAGCTTTAGTGTAAAAAGATTGTGCAAAGTTATCATATCTGTTTTTGGATTTTCTTTTTTTTAGTCTTAGTTTTGAAGATTTTGCAGATACTTTTAAAATAAAAACTAAGTTAGGTTTTATTTTACCTAAAATTTTTTTATGAATATTATTAATAAATCCTATATCTACTTGTTTCCCATAAACTTGATAAGCTAAAGTAGAGTCAGTAAATCTATCGCAAATCACAACTTGTTTTTTTAAAAGCGCTGGTTTAATTTTGTTTTTTACATGTTCATTTCTTGCAGCTAAATATAAAAGTGTATCTGTGTACTTATCGAATTTCTCTTTTGTATTTTTGTTAAAGTAATCTTTTAAAATCAAATTTCTTATCAGTTCTGAGCTTTTTGTACCGCCTGGTTCTCGTGTTAAAATACCTTTAATTTTATATCTTTTTAATTTATTAAAGAGTTTTTTGCTCTGGTAAGATTTTCCGCAGCCTTCAACTCCTTCAAAGACTATAAAAAAAGGTTTTTTTTTAAACATCTCCCCAAATCAAATAATTTAGAGAGGTTAAAAGGCTTTTAAAAAAATTTACTTTTTTTACATCTTCTGCTGCATATAAAGGAATTTCCTTAATGGTATTATCTTTCTGAGTAACTATAATTTTTGCTATTTCTGTATCTTTATAAATTGGGGCTTGAATAGGCCCTTTGTAATCCAATGAAACGGTCAAGTATCTAATATCTTTTTTATTAATAGTTACGTAAAAATCTTCTTTCGTAGTTGCTTTAATCTTGGGTTTTACACCCAACCATGTGTCTATTTCAAAAAAAGTCTCATCTTTTTTTGAGATCTCAAAAGTATTTGTGTTTCTAAATCCCCAATTTAATAATTTTAAAGACTGAGAACTTCTCAAACTTTTAGTTTCAAAACCTGATGCTACAGCAATTATTCTTCTCTCATTTTTTTTCATTGAACTAGCTAAAGAATATTTTTCAACAGCTAAATAGCCGGTCTTTACACCATCAACACCAACGTTTTTATACAATAAAGGATTACGATTTCCTTGTTTTATAGGTTCGCCACCGGTTCTGTCCCATGTAAAAGTCTTTTCAGCAAATAGTTCATAGTAATTAGGATAGTTCTTTATTAAATATTTGGACATCAATGCTATGTCTCTTACTGTAGATATATTATCCGGATCATTTATCCCTGAAGAATTTGTAAAATTAGTGGATGTCATGCCTATCTCACCAGCTTTTTCATTCATCATATCTGCAAAGTTTTGTTCTGATCCGGCTATTCCCTCTGCAAGAGCTACACATGCATCATTGCCGGAAGCAATAATTATTCCCTTAAGAAGATTTTCAACGGAAACTTGGTCATTAATCATAATAAACATTGATGAATATCCAGCTTGAGACAACCTCCAAGCATTCTCAGAAACTGTAAATTGATCATCTAAAGATAGTTTGTTTGCTTTGATTAAATCAAAAGCTATTATTGCAGTCATGATCTTAGTCATGGACGCAGGATAAATTTGTGCATCAGAGTCTAACTCAAATAAAATTTCATCAGAATGATAGTCGACTAATATTCCTGTTCTAGCCTGTATATTTGGGTTTGAAAGAAGCTTAGTGGTTAAACTAATTAACAATACAAATATTAATAAAATTTTATTCATTTAAGAAAATATCTAGTTCTTCGAATCCAAAAGTTTTGAGTAGAATGTAATCATTTTTCACAGAATTAATAGAGTTATAAGGTCCTGATATTACTAGATTTTCTTTCATATTATTCTTTTTAAACTTTAATTTATTAATATCAAATTCTGGAACATCCTTAGTGATTCTTTGCTTCAAAAAATTTGCTGTGTCGATGGAATAAAAAGCACCTAATAGAATATAAATCTGCTCTGAAGTTTTGATATTTTTTGGAATTTTTTCATTAGAAATATTCGATATTTGAATATTTTCTACAGGTGCATTCGAGGAAATTTGTTTTTCTTCGTTAAAAGTCTTTGCCTCTTTAGCTATAAATGATTTATTTTTTTTTACTTCTGTAATTTCTAGTATAGGTAAATTTTTATCTAATTTTAATTTTTGTGCTACAGCCTCAGTTATTAAAACTTTATAAAATTCTGGATATCGTATTCTTTTGATATTCTTTAAAACTAAGCTTTCTTTATTTTTTGGGTTTATAATTTTGATTAAAGTTCCAGTTTTAAGATTTTGATGAGAAATTTGTAAGATGTCATTATTCATTTTTCCTTTTATAATTTTTTCATTAAAATCAAGTTCATTATAAATATATGCAAAACCATTTGCAGCGTATGGTTCTTTCATATTAAGAGTTTTTAGTTGCGGTGAGCAGGCTGATATTGCAAATAAAAATACAATGATTTTAAATTTCATTTTCAAATCTTTCTTTGAGAGTGCAAACTGCTAATGAAAATCTTAAAGATCTATTCCAGTTTAAGATTTTTTCATAATTATCGAATATTATATAAGCAGGCGAAAGAGTTTCAGCACCAGGTATGATATCTTTATCAGGAATTATTATTGCAGCAGATAAATTATCTTTGATATCTAAATCATCGAAATTTTTAATATATCTTTTTAGAAAACTTATTTTTCTTTTATTTTTTATATTTCTAGCTGATGAATTTAAATATTTCTTTGGAACATTATCTTTAAGTTCAATTTTAAAAAAACATGGTTGATTTTTTTTCCAACCAATTGTTTTTAAATAATTAGCAGCTGATGCAAATGAGTCTTCAATATTTTTTAACTCTATTGTTTTATTGTTATTGTAATCAATAGCATAATTTCGAATGGTTCTTGGCATAAATTGAAAATTACCGAAAGCACCAGCCCAAGATCCGTACAAAATCTTTCTATCTATAATACTGTTGTCTACTAACTTTAATAAAATTAGCAATTCTTTAGAAAAAAACTCACTTCTTCTTTTATCGTAACTCAAAGTAGCTAATGAAGATACAATGTCCATTTTTCCTAAGTATTTTCCAAAATTAGTCTCTATGCCCATTAAAGCCAATAATAATTCTTTTTCTACTTGAAATTCTTTCTCAATAATTTCAATTATATTTTTGTTTTTTTTATATATTTTTAGACCTTCTCTTACTTTACTTTTGGAAGACCTTTTTTTTATATACGTAAAAGTATCTTCATAAAATTCTGGTTGAAATCTATCGTATTCAATCACTTTAGGTAAAAAAATAGCGTCAGCCATAATTTCACTTACAACTTTTTCTGAGATGCCAGAATTAATAGCTCTAGATTTAAATTTTATTTTCCATTCATTGAAACCCTCGTCAGCAAAAGCTTGATTAAAAATTAAAAAGAATAAAAAGATAAAATTAAGAAATAATTTGATCATTTGAATAATTATCATAATTAATAAGCATCAACTAGCATAATTAAAGAGAGTTAATTATTGTTATTTAAGTACTTTGATAGTAATAAGAGACATAATTATTTCAAGGAGAGGTGGCTGAGCGGTTGAAAGCACTGGTCTTGAAAACCAGCAACGGGGCAACTCGTTCGTGGGTTCGAATCCCACCCTCTCCGCCATTATATTTTAAATTTTTTAAACATTTTTGAAACTTCATTTTTATCAATATTTTCTTTAATAATATTGTACTGATAGTAATTGAGAATTACTTCATCTTCAAAATTAAGAAATTTATCTAATTCATTTAAAAGCTGTTCATTAAATAAATTAATATTTTTATCAACAAAAGAACTCAATAATATATCCATTTCTTTGGTTCCTCTATGACCAGCTCTATAAATCAATTTTTTTTTAAATATTTCTAATTTATTATTCATTAAATTGTATTATACCGAATTTAATCTATTAAATGAATAAAGATAATTTTTTCGATAGTATAAGTACTTTAAAAGGTGTTGGACCTCAATTAAGTAAATATTTAAAAAAAAGAAAAATAGAAAAAATAAAGGATATAATTTTAAATCTCCCCTATTCTGAAACAGATAGATCGAAAATAGTAAAATTAAATGAACTTGAAGTTGGAACCATTTGCTCAATTAAAGTAAAAGTAAAAAAACTTAATTTTCCTAGAATAAGAAATTTACCAAATAAAATAATCTGTGAAGATGAAACTGGAAACATTGATATAGTTTATTTTAACAGCCGTGAAGGTTATCTAAGGAAACTTTTTCCTTTAAATGAATGGGTTATTATTAGTGGAAAAATTAATTTTTTTAATAAAAGATATCAAATAACAAATCCTGATTATGTTACTTCAATAGAAAATCAAGATTATGTTGTTAAAAATATACCCAAGTACAATTTAACAAAAGGTATTAATGAAAAAAAATATAGATCAATAAGTGAAAAAATCATATCGAATATTCCTGAAATTAATGATTGGCTTGATGATCAATTTATCAAAAAAAATAGACTACATAATTGGAGTAAAGCAATTAAAAATCTTCATTTAATTGAAAAAAAAGATAATAAATCAAATAGTTATAGAAGAATAGTATTTGATGAAATTTGTGCAAATTTTTTATCTTTATCAGAAAATAGAAAACGAATTAGAAAAAGAAAAAAAGCAAAAGTATTCAATAATCAGAAAGTTGAGTTTCTTATAAAAAAACTGCCTTTTAGATTAACTAATAGTCAAAAAGCAGTTCTTGGAGAAATTGATCAAGATTTACTTAGCAATAAAAGGATGTTTAGAATTATTCAAGGCGATGTAGGATCAGGCAAAACAATAGTATCACTTTTATCAATTTATAATGTCACACAAAGTGGTTATCAAACTGCTTTGATGAGTCCTACTGAAATTTTAGCAAAGCAACATTTTGAGTTATCAGAAAAAATATTTGGTAATTTATTAGAAATAAGATTTTTAACTGGAAAAACTGAGTACAAAGAGAGGAAAAAAATATTAAAAGAGTTAAAAGAGGGAAAGATTGATTTAATTATTGGAACACATTCATTATTCCAAAAAAAAATTGAATTTAATAATTTGGGTTTAACTGTAATAGATGAACAGCATAAATTTGGTGTAAAACAAAGAAGTGACTTAGCAAAAAAAGGTGGGAACAATTGTGATGTACTATTAATGTCTGCTACTCCGATTCCAAGAACGATGATGATGTCGCTCTATGGAGATATGGATATTTCTAAAATTAACGAAAAACCTGCTGAAAGAAAACCAATACAAACATTAAGCAAGCCAGAAAAAAAAATAAATGAGTTATGGCCTTCCATTAAAAAACAAATCGAGTCTGGAAATCAAGTTTTTTGGGTATGTCCATTAATTGAAGAATCTAGTTTTTTGGATTATTCATCAGCAAAAAAAAAATATGAAATTATCAACAAAAAATTTCCCAATAAAGTTGGGCTTATACACGGAGCATTAGATAAAGAGGAAAAAGAGATAATCTTAAATAAATTTCTTAAAAAAGAAATTTATATTTTAGTTTCAACGACTGTTATTGAAGTTGGAATAGATTTTCCTAATGCAAATTTAATTATTATTGAAAATGCAAATAAATTTGGTCTAGCTCAGTTACATCAATTACGCGGCAGAGTTGGTAGAGGTGAAAAACAAGGTGTATGTATTTTGTTATTCAAAGAGGGATTAAGTAAAAATGCAATTAAAAGAATTAAGATATTAAAAAACTCAGATGATGGTTTTTTTATAGCTGAAGAAGATTTGAAATTAAGAGGTTTTGGTGATTTAATTGGATATCAACAAAGTGGAATTAAAAACTTTAGATTTGCAGATCCTTTACATCATGAGGATTTATTTCAATTAGCGGAAAAATATGTTTTAGAAATTCGAGATAACATTAATGAAAAAAAATACTCTTTTCTTTTAAAGTTATTTGATAAAGCTGAAATTATTAACGTAGAAGAATTTTAATTAATATTTGTTGTCCCTGCTGAAACAATAAATTTAGATGCTTGTTCAAATGAAATATCAAGAAAAATCAAATCTTTCTTCGGAACTAGTAAAAGAAAACCGCTTGTAGGATTTGGTGTTGTTGGAACAAAAACATTAATTAAATCTTCTTTAATCTTTTCTTTAATTAAACCTTCATTTTCTTTGGTTGCAAATCCAACAGCCCATACACCTTTACGAGGGTATTCTAATAATACAACACTTTTTTGTTTGTTATCTGTTTTTGTAAAACTCTCAGTCATTTGACCAATTGCGGAATATATAGTTCTTAAAATTGGGATCTTTTTAAGTATATTATTGAATAACTCAAAAAATTTTTTTCCCAAAAAAGAAAGTGACAACCATCCAATAAAAGTAATGATTACTAGTGCTATTAAAATTTCAACTCCAGGAATATCAAAAGGTAAGTAATTATTAGGGTTGATTTCCTTTGGAATAGCCTTGCTAGAAATTCTTATAATAAATAATGTTAAATATAATGTTATTCCAATTGGAATTAAAACAACAACGCCCGCTATAAAATTATTTCTTATTTTTGCAAAAATTGATTTTTTTAATGATGGCTCAGACATTTATTAAGCATAACTTGAGTAAATAATAAAAACTATTATCAAAATAAAAATTGCAATTAAAATTTTATTATTTAAAATCATGAATCTATCATATGTATAACATAAACAGACGTAAATTTCTTGGCTATTTTGGTTGTGGATGCTGTTCTTTACTTTTGCCTTCTTGCTCCACTGTTCCAATTACTGAACGCAAGCAACTTAGTATAATTCCAGAGTCTAGAATTAACTCGCAAGCTGCTGCTGCATATGAACAATTTAGAGCTAAAACAAAATTAATTACCTCTGGATCTCAGTTAAAAGAAATAAGAGAAATAGGTAAAAAAATGGAATTGGCGGTAAGTTCTTTTTTTGAAAGTCAAGGCAAAGATGATCCTACTAGAAATTTTGGATGGGATTATGTTTTAGTAGATAATGATAAAGTTATTAATGCATGGTGTATGCCTGGTGGTAAGATTGCTGTGTATACAGGTCTACTTAAAGTAACAAAAAATACAAATGCTCTTTCAGTTGTTATGGGTCATGAAATAGCTCATGCTGTTGCAAGACACTCTGTTGAAAGAATGAGTCACGCAATGACAATAAATTTAAGTACAACTGTTGCAGATATTTTTTTAGGTGGAGCTATAAATAGAACAAGAAATACAGTAGGACAAAACACTGGTTTGGATATATTTCAACTAGGCATTATGAATCCATTTGGAAGAAAACAAGAAACAGAGGCAGATTATCTAGGTTTAATTTTTTCATCATTATCAGGATATGATATTAGAGAGTCGGTAAAACTCTGGGAACGTATGGCGGAAAAAAATAAAGGTAAGGAACCCCCAGTATTTTTAAGTACACATCCAAGTAGTAAAAAAAGAATTGAAAATTTAAATAATTGGATTAGTGAAGTAATAATTAAATATCCACCAATTAAAACATAATTGGTGAGCCCTGATGGACTCGAACCATCGACACCCTCCTTAAAAGGGAGGTGCTCTACCAACTGAGCTAAGGGCCCTTAAAAAAGATCTTTTATATACTTATATTGAAGATTTCAAATAATTAATTAAATAATTTTATATTTTTTTTGTAAAAAGATTTAAATGTGCCTTCTTTTATATTTTTTCTTATTTCGCGCATAAATTGTTGGTAAAAATTAATATTATGCAATGAAATGAGCATGGAAGCCATCATTTCATTAGATTTGATTAAATGATTTAGGTAACTTTTCGAATATTTATTTAAATCTCTGATAGTGCAATTTTCATCTAAAGGTGTCTTATCATTTTGATATTTAGAATTTTTTAAATTAATCTTTCCTTCCCAAGTGAAGGCTAAACCTGTTCTGCCTGATCTTGTAGGCATTACACAATCAAACATGTCTATACCTTCATTGACTGCACCCAAAATATCTGAGGGAGTACCTACACCCATTAAATATCTTGGCTTATTTTTTGGGAGATAATTGACAGTTTCATTTAAGATTTGAAACATATCAGACTGTTTTTCGCCAACAGCTAAACCACCCATTGCGTATCCATTAAAATCAATTTTAATTAATTTTTCAATACTCTCTAATCTTAGATCTTTATATAAGCCACCTTGAGTTATACCAAATAAAGCTTTAGATTTATCATTTCCAAACTCTATTTTACTTCTTGCTGCCCACTTTGTAGAAACGTCTATTGCTTTAGATAAAATTTTTTTATCTAAAGTCAATTTAGGGCATTCATCAAGAACCATTAAAATATCTGAATTTATACTTTTTTGAACCTGAATGCTTTTTTCTGGACTTAATATTATTTTTTTTCCATCTAAGTGTGAAGAAAATATAGCTCCTAAATTTTCATCAATTTTATTAAATTTAGATAAAGACATTATTTGGTAACCACCGGAATCCGTAAGAATAGGTTTGTTCCAATTCATAAAATTATGAATTCCATTAAATTGATTTAGTATTTCAATACCTGGTCTTAGTAAAAGATGATATGTGTTACCCAAAATAATTTGAGTATTTGTCTTTAAAATATCATCAGTGAATACTCCTTTTACTGTACCTTGAGTACCAACCGGCATAAAAGCTGGTGTATCAATTTTTCCTCTTGGTGTATTTATTTTACCTAAACGAGCTTTATCGTCTTGAGTGATTAACTCAAAAGAAAATTCTTTTTTGAGCATTTAAACTATTTTGATTTTAAAGAAATTATTTTATCAGGATCTGGAACAGCACCACTATTAGGGTCACCTTTTTTTATCATATCAATAAATTCCATACCTTTAATTACTTTTCCAAAAGCAGAATATTGTCTATCTAAATGTGGAGCTGAATCGAAACAAATAAAAAATTGACTATTAGCACTATCAGGGTCTGCAGATCTAGCGGCAGATAAAATTCCTCTAGTGTGAGCTATATCGGTAAACTCTGCTTTTAAATTTGGCAGATCTGATCCTCCGGTGCCAGCTAAAGATAGATTAAAATCTGGACTGTTAGTATTACCAAACTTTACGTCACCTGTTTGTGCCATGAAGCCATCTATCACTCTATGAAAGACTACTCCATCATATTTTCCAGAGTCAGCTAATTCTTTAAATCGTTTTACATGATTTGGTGCTTTTTCTGGATAAAGTTCTATTTCAACGTCACCGTAAGTTAATTTTAAAATCATAATATTTGCTTTCGCTGATAAACTAGCAGATAAACTAAAAATTAGTACAAATAAATAAAAAAATTTCTTCATTAAATTTTATTTTTTAACATTTTTACAGTTGATTTCGTCACAAATCTATTAATATTTCCTCCTAGACTTGCAATTTCTTTTACAAATTTAGAAGAAATAATTTGATTTTCAACATCTGACATTAAAAACATAGTTTCTATTTTAGAGTTAAGTTTTTTGTTCATTCCAGCTAATTGAAATTCATACTCAAAATCTGAAACTGCTCTTAGACCTCTGATTATAGTATTAGCTTTAAATTTTTTACAAAGATCTATTGTAAGATTATCAAAACTTATAATTTTAATTTTTTTTTTATTTAATTTTAAATCTTTAAAAAGAGAATTATTAATTATATCTAGTCTTTCATTTATTGAAAAATGATAGTGCTTATTAACATTATCCGTAGTTGCAACAATAACTTTATCAAATATATTTAATGATTTTTTAATAACATCAATATGTCCAAAAGTTATTGGATCGAAAGTTCCTGGATAAATAGCTGTATTCATTTATTTTATATTATCTTCAATTTTAATAACTGAAACTACTTTTTCCGTACCTTTTAAACTTTTTATCCGCACACCTTGTGTGTTTCGACCAGCAACTCTAATTTCTTTTACAGCACAACGCATGATACTTCCTTTATCGGTTGATAATATTATTTCATCGTTATCATTAACTACTAATGTAGAAGAAATGTTGCCATTTCTAGGGGAATTAATAATCCCTATTATGCCTTTACCACCTCTATTTGTAACTCTGTAATCAAGATATGATGAACGCTTACCATAACCATTTTCGGAAACAGATAAAATGAATTTATCTACACCACTTTTAATTTTTTTATCCTTGCTAATTGTCTTAGCATCTATCTTAGTATTATCTAAAATTGAAAGAGAAATTACCTTATCTTTTTCTTTAAGTTGAATTCCTTTTATTCCTTTGGAAGATCTGCCTTTAAATAATCTTAATTTTTTTGATTTGAATCTTATACATTTACCAAATTGAGTGCTAAGCAAAATATCTTGATCATCTTTGCAAATCTTTACACCTATAATTTTATCGTCTTGGTCTAATTTCATCGCTATTTTTCCGCTATTATTAATATTGATAAAATCCTCTAAGGTATTTTTTCTTACATTTCCTTTTGATGTAGCAAAAACTACCATTAAATTTTTCCATTCTGCCTCATCTTCAGGCAAGGGCATTATAGAGCTAATAGAGTGGTGACTTTTAAGAGGTAAAATATTAAATATAGATTTTCCTTTTGAAGCTGCAGTCCCTTCTGGTATTTTGTGCGCTTTAATTTTATAAACTAATCCTTGCGTAGAAAAAAATAATACAGGTGTGTGAGTATTAGCGGTAAAAATTTGTACAACAAAATCTTCTTCTCTCGTGGATATGCCAGTTTTTCCTTTTCCGCCTCTTTTTTGAGCTTTCAGAGAGCTCAATGGACTTCTTTTGATATAACCTTGATTTGTAATACTTATAACTACAGACTCTTTTTGGATAGTTTCTTCAATATTGTAATTAAGAACAGCATCAATAATTTGTGTCTTTCTTGGGGATGCAAATTTATCTTTTATATTTTCTAATTCTTTAACGATAAGCTTATAAAGTTCTTTTTTAGAATTAATTATTTTATTATATTGAACAATAAGCTCAGCTAATTTACTAATTTCATTTTCAATTTCAGCTATTCCATATGCAGTAAGTTTTTGTAATCTTAATTCTAAAATTGCATTTACTTGTTCATTTGATAGTGAGTAACTCGTAATATTTTTCTTTTTTTCAATTAGAGATATTAGTTTTGTACTTTTTTTAATTTTCCATTTTTTCGTAAGTAAATTTTTTTTAGCTGTCTCTGTATCCTTAGAGTTTTTAATAATTTTAATTATTTCATCAATATTTTCAACAGCAGTAGCAAGACCAATTAATATGTGAGCTCTTTCTTCTGCTTTTTTTAAATCAAATTTTACTCTTTTAATGACAGTGTCTTCTCTGAACTTTAAAAATTCAGAAATAAATTCTTTAAGATTTAAAATTTTCGGTTTGTTGTTAACTATAGCTAATGTATTAAAACCAAATGAACTTTCTATGTTAGTTAATTTATAAAGTTGTCTTCTAATTGTTTCGGGCTCAACACCTTTTCTTAATTCTATAACTACTCTAATACCTTCACGGTTAGATTCATCTCTAATATCTCTTATTCCTTCAATTTTTTTGTCCCTAACTAATTGTGCAATTTTTTCTATTAATATAGATTTATTAACTTGATATGGAATTGATTTGATTATTAAAATATCTCTGCCACCTTTTTTATCTTCAAATTCTATTTCACCTCTAATCTTAAATGAACCTCTTCCTTTATTATATCCTTGTTTAATAATATCTTTTCCTATTATTATCCCGCCAGTCGGAAAATCAGGTCCAGGAATGTGCTTCATCAATTGCGCAACTGTGATGTCTTTATTATTAATATAAGCTATCGTGCCATTAATTATTTCACCAAGATTATGTGGGGGTATACTTGTAGCCATTCCAACTGCAATCCCCCCTGCGCCATTTACTAAAATATTTGGATATTGAGATGGTAAGACCTCAGGTTCTTTCTCAGTTTCATCATAATTACTTCGATAAGAAACAGTATTTTTTTCTAAATCTTCAGTTAAAAATTGAGCAATTTTTCCAAGTTTAGTCTCCGTGTACCTCATTGCTGCTGGTGGATCCCCGTCAATAGAACCAAAGTTTCCTTGGCCAGATATTAATGGAACACTCATTGAAAAATCTTGAACCAATCTTACTAAAGCATCATAAACAGATTGATCTCCGTGTGGATGATATTTACCAATAACATCTCCCACTATACGAGCTGATTTCCTGAAGGGTTTCGACCAGTCGTACCCTCCTTTATACATTGCATAAATTATTCTTCGGTGAACTGGTTTTAAACCGTCTCTAACGTCTGGTAATGCCCTGCTTACAATTACGCTCATAGCGTAAGATAGATAAGAAGAACTCATCTCATCTTGAACGAATATAGGTTTGAATGTTTTGTTCGTTACCGTATTTTTTTCCATGAAATATTAGAAAGGAATTTCATCATCTAAATCAGAATTATCTTGACTTAGGTTATCATTGGGTAAAGCACTTTTATTATCTGATATTAGATTTGAATTACTACTATTTCCTCTGCTGTCTAGCATTGTTAAACTTGAATTATAACCTTGTAGAACTATTTCTGTAGAATATTTATCTTGACCAGTTGCTTCGTCTTTCCATTTTCTTGTACTTAATGCACCCTCTATATAAACATTAGCACCTTTTTTTACATATTGCTGAACTACATTTACTAAACCCTCATTGAATATTACTACTCTGTGCCACTCTGTTTTTTCTTTTCTTTCACCGCTTGACTTATCTTTCCAGCTTTGGCTTGTAGCAATACTCAGCCTTGCAACACTTTTACCATTTACCATTTGCTTAATTTCTGGATCTGCGCCTAAACGACCTATTAATTGAACTTTATTTAAACTTCCTGCCATATTAATTTGATTAAGTTTTGATTATTTATTTATTAAAGTGATAAATTTATATCATATTAAGCTAATAAATATAAGATCAATGTTTAATTAGAAAAAAAATATGTTGAAAAAAATCGTTGTAAAAGGCGCAAAAGAACACAATTTAAAAAATGTTTCTCTTGAAATACCAAAAGAGAAATTAGTTGTAATAACTGGTCTGTCTGGGTCAGGTAAGTCATCTTTAGCTTTTGATACAATTTACGCTGAGGGACAGCGAAGATATGTAGAAAGTCTATCATCTTATGCTAGACAATTTTTAGACAAAATGAAAAAGCCAAAAGTCGATCTCATTGAAGGATTAAGTCCGGCAATTTCAATTGAGCAAAAAAATACTTCAAAAAATCCAAGGTCAACAGTAGCTACAGTTACAGAAATATACGATTATATGAGAGTATTGTTTGCAAGAGTTGGAATACCCTACTCACCGTTCACCGGTAAACCTATAGTTTCACAGCCAATAAGTGAGATGGTAGATAAGATTAAAAAATTACCTAAGGATAGCACTATCTATCTTTTAGCACCAATTGTAAGAGGTAGAAAAGGAGAATATAAAAAAGAAATTCTAAATTATAAAAAGCGAGGTTTCACCAAAATTAAGGTTAACGGAAAATACTTAAATATTGATGAATCTCCAAATTTAAATAAAAAGTTAAAACATGAAATTTCAATAGTTGTTGATAGAGTAATTCTTAACTCAAGTCTTGGAAATAGATTAGCAGATAGTGTTGAAACTGCTGTTAATCTCTCAAACGGTTTATTGGTTGTAGAGTATGAAAATGAGACTTTGCCAAAAAAATTTAGAAAGTTAGAATCTGTAACATTCTCGTCTAAGTTTTCATGTCCAGAGAGTGGTTTTACCATAGAGGAAATTGAACCTAGACTTTTCTCTTTTAATTCACCCTATGGAGCTTGTGAAGAATGTGAAGGTATAGGTCACAGTCTTAATGTAGATCCTAACTTAGTAGTATCAGATCCAAAAAAAAGTCTTCAAGATGGTGCTATTGAACCTTGGGCGAAATCTACTTCCATGTACTATGCCCAAACATTAGCCTCTTTAGCTAAGCACTATAAAATCTCAATGAGTGATCCATGGAGAAAAATACCGAAAAAAGTACAAGATGTTATTTTATTTGGATCAGATGAAGATGAAATAAAATTTTCTTATGACGATGGTTATGAAGCTTATACAACAAAAAAAACATTTGAAGGAGTAGTTAATAATTTAGAAAGAAGATATTTAGAAACTGACAGCGAGTGGAAAAGAGAAGAGATTTCTCAATATCAAAGCGAAACAAAATGTGAAAAGTGCAAAGGCATGAGATTAAAAGATGAAGCTCTTTGTGTAAAAATTAATAAATTAAATATCAGTGAAGTAACAGAAAAATCTATTGATGATGCCCAAAAATGGTTTGAAAATCTTCAAAACGTATTAACAGAAAGAGAAAATAAAATTGCGCAGCACATTTTAAAAGAAATAAATGAAAGATTAAATTTTTTACTAAATGTTGGTTTGAACTACCTAACACTATCAAGAGAGTCAGGTACCTTATCAGGGGGTGAAGCACAAAGAATTAGATTGGCATCGCAAATAGGTTCGGGTTTGACAGGGGTTCTTTATGTACTTGATGAACCATCGATTGGTTTACATCAAAGAGATAATAAAAAACTTATTAAAGCTTTGAAAAAATTAAGAGATCTTGGAAATACAGTAATTGTTGTAGAGCATGATATTGAAACAATGGAAAATTCTGATCATATTATTGATATAGGACCTGAAGCAGGACTAAATGGAGGTCAAATTGTTGCAGACGGAACTGTTAAACAAATAATTCAAAATCAAAAAAGTATTACTGGAGATTATTTATCTGGAAAAAAATATATAGCCGTTCCAAAAAAACGTAGATTAGCTAAAAATGGAAGGTTTATTGAAATAAGTGGAGCAAGTGGAAATAATTTAAAAAAAGTAAATTTAAAAATACCAGTTGGAACTTTTACTTGTGTAACTGGAGTTTCTGGAAGTGGAAAATCTACTTTAATATTGCACACCCTTTATAACGCGTTTAATTTACTTTTGAATAAAAATAAAAGCCGTAAAGTTCCTAAAGCTTTTACGGGTTTTAAAGGAACAGAATTAATTGATAAAATTATAGATATAGATCAATCCCCTATTGGAAGAACGCCTAGATCAAACCCAGCTACTTACACAGGTGCGTTTGGTCCAATTAGAGATTGGTTTGCGGGATTACCTGAGTCAAAAGCACGTGGTTATAAAGTTGGAAGATATTCTTTTAATGTAAAAGGCGGAAGATGTGAAACATGTGAAGGAGACGGTGTAATCACTTATGAAATGCATTTTCTGCCTGATGTTTTTATACCGTGTGATACATGTAAAGGAGCTAGGTACAACAGAGAAACTTTAGAAATTAGATTCAAAAATAAAAATATAGCAGATGTTTTAGATATGACTGTTGATGAAGGATGTGAATTTTTTGAAAATATACAAAGTATCAGATCAAAATTGATCACACTTAAACATGTAGGTTTAGGCTACATGAAAATTGGTCAACAAGCTACCACGCTATCAGGCGGTGAAGCTCAAAGAATTAAACTAGCTAAGGAATTATCAAAAAGACCAACTGGAAGAACATTATACATTTTAGATGAGCCCACGACCGGCCTACACTCACATGATATAAAAAAACTATTAGAAATTCTTCAAGCTTTTGCTAATACTGGAAATACTGTTGTTGTAATTGAACATAATCTTGATGTTATAAAAACAGCAGATCATATAATCGATATGGGTCCTGAGGGTGGCATAAATGGTGGTAGAATCATAGCTGAAGGTACTCCTGAAAAAGTAGCTGAAGTAAAAGAGAGTTTTACCGGTAAATTTCTTAAAGAAATCATAGGTGATAACTCAATGAAAAAAACTGCCTAAAGATTTTAATTGTGTTATAAAAGAATCATGACAGGTATATTGCAATCTTTATCAAAGACAGTTCACCTTTCTTTAGGTTTAGCGATTTTATTGTTTTTAGGTTTACATTTTTTTGGTGATGGTTTTGCATTTGATACAATCTTTTGGAGCTGGTTGTTTAGGTATATTCATGTAACAGTAGGAATTATGTGGATTGGTTTGTTGTGGTATTTTAATTTTGTTCAGATACCTAACATGCCTAAGATTCCGGATGAGCAAAAACCAGCTATTGGGAAAGTGATTGCACCAGCCGCTTTATTCTACTTTAGATGGGCAGCAGCCTTTACAGTTATATCTGGATTAATTTTAGCGTGGCTTAATGGATATGTTCACAATGCAATGATACTTGGATTAGATGGTTCAGGCGGTAAAAACACTGCAATAGGTATTGGAATGTGGTTAGGTTTAGTAATGGCTTTCAACGTATGGTTCGTAATATGGCCAAATCAAAAGAAAGCTCTAGGCATGGTGGAGTGTACACCCGAAGAGAAAGCAGCTTCTGCTAAAACAGCAATGTTATTCTCAAGAACAAACACTTTACTCTCTCTACCAATGCTATTGACAATGGTAGCAGCTCAAAATCTTTATTAGTTTAAGGGACTATTTTTTCTTCCTCTTTTTCAAGAGTTTTGTAGCTAACTTTAAAAAACTTTAATATTGGGGAAGCAACAAATATTGAGGAGTAAGTACCAATAAAAACACCTAAAATCATTGCAAAAGAAAAACCTCTTAAAATTTCTCCGCCTAGAATAAATATTGAGAATAAAGCTAATAAAGTTGTCACCGACGTAATTATTGTTCTAGCAAGTGTTTCGTTAATAGACAAATTAGCGATATTTGCTATTTCAAGTTTATGATATTTTCCTAAATTTTCTCTTACCCTATCATAAATAACTACCGTATCATTCATAGAGTATCCAACAATGGTAAGCACAGCTGCAATAATGGATAAATTTATCTCTAAAGATAGAAGAGAAAATACTCCAAGTGTAATCACAACATCGTGAAATAAAGCTATAATAGCACCAACGCTAAACTGCCACTCAAATCGAATCCATATATAGAAAAGCATTGCAGCTAATGATAAAGTAATAGCAATTATTCCTGATTGCAAAAGTTCTGCGCTAACTTTTGGCCCAACGTTCTCAACACGCCTAAAATTTATTTCAGAATTTAAACTATCTGAGAGTTTTTGTTTAATTTTGGGTATTAGATTGTTGTTATCACCTTGTTCTTCGACTTTAATTAAAAAATCACCCTCTTTACCAAATTTTTTAACATTTACATCGCCTAGATTCATGTCATTCAAAGAATTTCTAATTGAAGAAATTTCTGTATTAATTGATCTTAATTCTATTAAAGTACCCCCTTTAAAATCAATTCCGTAATTCAATCCTTTAAAAGCTATGAAAATAACACTTAATAAAAATAAAATAATAGAAAAAATATTTGCTGGCTTAAATTTTGATGAAAAATTGTAATTAGTCATTAAATTTTTATTTCCTTATTATTATTTAACACGACAAGAGATGTTAAATGTCTCGCTAAAAAATATGCTGTAAATAACGTAGTCACAATCCCTATTCCTAAGGTAATAGCAAATCCTTTCACTGGACCAGATCCAAAAGCAAATAATATCGCTGCTGCGATTAAAGTAGTTATATTGGCATCTAGAACTGTAATTTTAGCTCTAGCATATCCGCTATCAAAAGCATGAATAATTGATTTTTCTGTTTTTAATTCTTCCTTTATTCTTTCAAAGATCAAAACGTTAGCATCAACAGCCATACCAACTGTTAATATAATTCCAGCTATACCTGGTAAAGTTAATGTAGCTTCAAGAATAGTTAAAATTCCAACTAACATAATTAGGTTAGCAATTAAGGCGGTGTTAGCTATTAAACCAAATATTCTGTATTTGAAAAACATAAATAGTATTACCAAAACAAAACCTATAATTAATGATGTTACCCCAGATCTAATAGAGTCTTCTCCTAAATCAGGACCCACTGTTCTTTCTTCAACTACTAATAGAGGCGTTGGTAAAGCACCTGATCTTAAAAGTAATGCAAGATCAGTAGCTTCTTGAAAAGTAAAATTTCCAGAAATCATTCCATTTCCAGAAGTTATCGGTTCGTTAATATTTGGAGCACTAACTATCTCACCATCAAGAACTATTGCTAGTCTCTTTCCTACATTATCAGTAGTAGCTCTTCCAAATTTTTGAGCGCCTAATCTATCTAAAGTAAAAGATACCGTGGGTTCATTATTTTGATTTTGTATACTTGGTTGAGCATCTATTAGATTTTCACCACTCATAACAATTCTTTTACTAACAAATAATTTTTCTCCATTTTCAGAAATGAGTTCTTCAGAACCAAACTCATCATTTTCAGAAACTAATCTAAAGTTTAATTGAGCGGTTTGACCTAACAAAGATTTTATTCTTTCTGGATCTTTTAAACCTGGTAATTCAACTAAAATTCTTTTTTCACCTCTTTGAAGAATGGTGGGTTCTTTAGTTCCTAGATCATCAATTCTTCGTCTTACTATTTCAATTGACTGTTTTAAGGCAGAGTTATTGATAGTTAATAATCCAAATTTAGAAAAACTAATTTCAATCTCATTATTATTATTTTTTTTATAATCTAATTCAAATGATCTATAATTATCTAGATAAGGGTTAACAACATTATCTTTTTTAGAAAAAAAGAGTAATTCAAATTTTTCAATATCATCAACAATCAAATTCAAATTTTGATTATTAATTTTGAAATTTTGATAGCTTAATCCATTATCTTTTAATAATTTTTTAATTGGAATTACTTTTGATTGTATTTTTTCTTCAACTAAATTGTCAGAGTTTATTTCTAATAAAAGATAAGATCCGCCTTGAAGATCTAAACCTAGGTTAACTTTTTTATCTATTATTTTATTTTCTTGAAAATTTAAGATTGAAAAAAAACTAATAAATAAGAAAATAATATAAATTATTAATACATTTATTTTAGAGAAATTTAACACGAAAAAGAATTATTTTTTAACTTCTTCTTTTTTTAGCAAACTAGTGATTGTCGATCTAATTATTTGTACTTTTGTATTTTCTCCAATGACCACTTCTATACGATCATCTTCCATGACACGATCAACTATACCGATTATACCGCCAGAAGTTATAACTTCATCACCTCTTTTAAGTGAGTCCACCATTGTTTTATGATCTTTAACTCTTTTTTGCTGTGGTCTAATTAGAAAAAAGTAAAAGATAATAAATATTAATATTAATGGAATGAATTGTGCAAATCCTTGTCCGCTCATGCAGAAAGAAATATAGGAAAAGATCTAATTAAACAAGCAAATTTTGATTAAATTTTATCTTGGTTATTCATATACTTTCTTAAGACAGGTGGAATATTTATGGAACCATCCTCGTTTTGATTATTCTCTAATAAAGCTATCATTAATCTGCCTACGGCCAATCCTGAGCCATTTAACGTTCCAAGAAATTCTGATCCTTTTTCTGATTTAAATTTTGCACCCATTCTTCTTGATTGAAAAACGCCACAAGAGGAGCAACTAGAAATTTCTCTATATTTATTTTCAGAGGGTATCCAGGCTTCGATGTCATAAGTTTTTTCAGCACTAAAACCCATGTCACCAGATGACAAAAGCATAACCTGATAAGGAATTTCAAGTTTTTCTAAAATTTTTTCAGCACAATTTAACATTCTATTAAGTTCTTCAATGCACTTGTTAGGCTCAACTACACTAACAAGCTCAACTTTATAAAATTGATGCTGTCTAATCATGCCTTTTGTATCTTTTCCGTAACTTCCAGCTTCTTTTCTAAAACAAGGTGTAGAAGCTACAAATCTTTTTGGTAATTGTTTCTTATCAATAGTTGATTTTCTTACAAGATTTGTAAGCACTACTTCAGCAGTTGGTATCAAAAACTTTCTCTGGTCTGTATTGTCAAATTTTATTTCAAATTGGTCCTCTTCAAATTTTGGTAATTGACCAGTACCGAACATAACATCTTCATTTACTATCAAAGGTGGTGAAATCTCAGTATATTTGAATTCATTAACATGTGTATCAAGCATAAAATTAATTAATGCTCTTTCTAATAATGCATAGTTTTCTTTTAAAACAACAAATCTCGATCCTGATAATTTTATTGAGCTTTCGAAATCGATATTATTATTTTTTGAACCTAACTCAACATGAGATTTTATTTTGAAGGAAAATTTTTTTATGCTGCCCTCTTGTTTAATTAATTTATTAGATTTTTCATCCTTTCCGATGGGAACATCATCTAAAGCAATATTGGGAAGAGCGTGAATTATTTTATTAACCTCACTCTGACTATCAGATTGCTTTTTTGATAAAATTTCAATTTCATCTGAAATTTTTTTTGATTTTTCAAAATTAGTTTTATCTTTTGATTTAGATAAAAATTTTTTTTCTTGTTCTAGGCTTTCTTTTTTGCTTATTAATTCTCTATTTAAAGCATCTTTTTTAGAAAAATCTTCTATATTAAAATTAATATTTCTTTCCTTTAATTTTTTTTGAAAGGTATCTAAATTTTTTCTTAAATCTTTTATATTATGCATCTTTTAAATTATCTTTATTAGCTTTTTTTTCTGTGAATCTAACAGTTATTATAGATAACTCATAAAGTAATAAAAGTGGAATTGCCAGACCTACTTGTGTTATTGGATCTGGTGGAGTTAGAATAGCCGCAACTGTGAAAATAATCACTATAATATATCTTCTTGATTTTTTTAAATATTCTGAGTTAACAACTCCAATTCTTGCTAGAAGATTTAATAATATTGGCAATTGGAAACTAATTCCGAAAGCAAAAATTAATCTCATTATTAAAGATAAATACTCGTTCACTTTTGCCTCTAGTTGAATTGGTAAACTTGAACTTGTACCCATTGTTTCAAAAGATAAAAAAAATTTAATAGCTAGTGGCATCACTAAATAATAAACTAGCATTCCACCAAATAAAAATAGTATTGGTGTTGATATTAAATAAGGTAATAATGCTTTTTTCTCATTTTGATACAGTCCTGGAGCTATGAATTTATAAATTTGTATTAATAAAACAGGACTTCCAATAAAAATTGCTGAAAAAAAAGCAACTTTTAAATAAGTAATAAAAGTTTCATGTAATGCAGTAAATATAAGTCGTCTAGATGTTGGGTCATCTTTAACTGCTTCAGCGTATGGACTCACTAAAAATGCGTATATGTACTCTGCAAAAGTATAAGAAATAACAAAAATTATAAATATAAATACAATTGATTTTATCAATCTTGAACGTAATTCTATGAAATGACTCGTGAAAGAATTATTTTCGCTCATTCTCTTTCTTCTCTTTATTAATTTGATCTGAATTAGTTATATTCTTTTCAATATCTATGTCATCAGTAACTGAAGTGACTTCCCTTTGAAAACTGCTTATAGTATTTTTTAATTTTCCAAAGAAAGAACCTATTTTTTTAAGAGCTATTGGAAATTCTTTTGGACCTAAAACAAGTATTGCAATTATAACGACCGTTAAAATCTCTAACCAACCAATTTGAGGCATATTAGATTATTTATTCTCAGAATTATTGTCTGAATCTTTTTCTGAGTTATTGCTACCAGCAGATGGGTCATCGGACATACCTTTTTTAAAACTTTTAATGCCTTTAGCAAGATCTCCCATGATGCTTGAAATTTTTCCTTTTCCAAAAAGGATCACGACTAAAATTGCTATAATTATTATACCTGTCCAACCTATATTTCCCATATAGAAATTATATACAATAATTCTTCTTAAATATATATGTTTATTTTTCTTCTTCTGGTGCTTTTTTTATTGCCTCATCAATATCTTCATAAATATTGTTTTTTTCTTTGAGTGACTGCTCTTTAAAAAATTTACCAGTACCAAATATTGACTTATCAATACTAGAGGTATCGATTAACCCTGCTGTTCCAAGCTCATCAATTGTTGGTAAATCAGAAAGTTTCTGGATATTAAAATGATTTAAAAAATTTTCAGTCGTAGCATATTGGATTGGTTTACCAGGAACATCTTTTCTGCCAGCAGGTTTAACCCAATCTAATTCAAGTAATATATCTAGCGTATTAGAGGCAAACGATACACCTCTTATCTCTTCAATTTCTGATCTAGTAACCGGTTGATGATAGACAATAATAGCTAACGTTTCTACTGTAGCTTTAGATAATTTTTTTTGTGTAGATTTTTGAAGTGCCATCAATTTAGATAAATCTTCAGCTGTTCTAAATGACCATTTATTTTTTATACAAACCAAATTAATTCCTCGGTTTTTATAAATTTCTTTTAGATTATCTAAAATCTTTTTGATGTTTGTGTCTGTTTGAATTCTTTTTTCTATAGTTTCAATATCAAGTGGTTCAGACGCAGCAAATAATATTGCCTCGACTTGTCTTTCTAATTTTGAAGGTGAAGATGGAAAATTAATTATATTATCTTTCTTTTTGCTAGACATTTTTAGTTCTTTTAATCATTAATTTTTCAAATAATTTATTTTGTGACACTTTAACTATTCCCTCTTTGGTTAATTCTAAACTAGCAGCAAAAATTCCTGCTATTCCAGTTTTTTTCATTTCATTTTTTGAATAAAATTTTGGAATTAATTCATTTATATTTCTCCAATCTGTAATTTTATCTAAATTATTTCTTATTTGTTTAATTCCTTCCTCGGTAGTTAAAACTGGTAGTTTTGGAATGCTAATATTTTGAAAAGTTTTTTGCATCTGAATACCAGCATATGTTTTAAGAAGATCATATAAAGACACGTCGTATACTGGTGTATTAATAGATCTAATGCCTCCTTTCATTCCCCTGGTAAATATATGAACTCCCAGTCTTTTTTTTTGTAACATTTGATCTGATAATATTCTTATAAGTTCTAGTTTTTTCAGTTGTAATTTAAGTTTTTCTGCAACTTCTAAAGCCTTAAAATCATCATCTTCATCTTCAGGTAACAAAAGTTTTGACTTTAAATAAGCCAACCATGTAGCCATAAGTAAAAATTCCGAAGCTGTTTCTAAATTAAGATTTTTATTTTCTTTAATAAATTCCAAAAATTGATCAGCTAGTTTAGTGATTGAAATCTCAGCTAGATTAACTTTTTGTGATTTTGCTAAATCTAATAGAACTTCAAGAGGTCCACTGTAATTAGGGATGTTAACTGAAATTTGATTTGATTCCATTAAGAATTTTACCTTAAAATTTTATAAATTTCTGATGTTTTTTTTGTAGTAAATTTGTCTATGTATGGAACAGATTTGATCAATTTCAAGTTGTCCTTGATATTTCCATCACAATAAAGAACTAAATTACAACCTGCCTCGAGAGCTTTTTTTGCATTTGTTACTAGATCATATTTTAAAGCTTTCATTGAAATATCGTCTGACATTAAAAT
>ATTF01000005.1 GCA_000419545.1 Candidatus Pelagibacter ubique HIMB058 | reverse complement strand
CAAATTACCTGGCAGTAAAAGATTTTATAAAAAATATTCTGCCAAAAATAAAATATAAATTTCCGTTAATGAAACTAGAAATCATTGGAGAAATTAAAAATTACGATAAGTTCTTCTTATCTCTAAACAAAAGTATAAATTGTTTAGGTCCTAAAAAAAAATTGGATAAATTTATAAAAGGATCAATTTGTGGTTTGGCTAATTTAAGAATAGCAACAGGTATTCAGGGAAAAGTTTTAACTTATATGTCTTATGGTTTACCAGTGATTAGCTCGAAAAAAGTGGCGGTAAATTTTAGTGACAGCGTATTAACTTATATTAATAATAAGGAATTTGTTAAAAAATTAGAAACACTAAAAGATAATAAAACAATTTCTAATAAATTAAGAAAAAATTCAAAAAAACTTCTAAAAGATTTTTCACAAGAAAAAATTGATCGATCGTATCTTAAAATAATTAAAATTTAATAGAATACTTTTTCCAAATACAGTCCATCTGGAGGAGCAGGAGGTGCACATAAATTTCTTTTTTTTGAATTAATTACAAACCTTATTTTTTCAGGTTTCCACTTACCCTCACCAACGTATTTTAAACAGCCCACCATGGATCTCACTTGCTTTTGAAGAAAAGATCTTGATTGAAAAGTTAATACTATACGATCATTCTTTTTTTTAATATGAGCTTTAGAAATAGTTCTTATAGGACTTTTAGCTGTGCAAGAAGAGGATCTCATAGCAGAAAAATTATGAGTACCCAAAAAAAATTTAATTCCCTTTTTCATTTTAAATAAGTTTAATTTCTTTTTAATTTGCCAAGACCTTTTTTTAAAAATTGGAGAATGAGTTTCTCTATTCATAATAATGTATTTGTAATTTTTTTTTTTTGCAGAATGTCTTGCATGAAAATCTTTTTTCTTCTTTTTTAAATCAATTATAGAAATATCAGTATCTTTTAGAAAAAAATTCGTTGAGTTTAAAAATTGAAATTTATTAATAATTTTTTTTTCACTAAAAAAATTCGCACTTTGTCCTATAGCATGTACACCGGCGTCAGTTCTGCCAGAACCATTTATCTTAACTTTTGACTTTAAAACTTTGCTTAAGCCTTTTTCAATTAATGATTGGATTGAAACTCCATTTTTTTGATATTGCCAACCAACATAATTAGAACCAAGATATTCGACAATAATTTGATAATTGAACATTAGGAGAGTATTTCTCCTTTTTTAATTTTATAACCAGTCAAAAAATTATTTGTCTGTAAAATTTTTTTTCCTTCTTTTTGAATAAATTTAATTTTTATCGATTTTTCTTTACACCCAATGATTAAATCATCAGTTAAGACTTCCCCTTCCCCTCCAGAGTGCTCAGATTTTTCTGCTTCAATAATTTTTATTCTGTTGCCCTCATGCTCAAACCAAGCTCCAGGAAAAGGATTTAATCCATTTATTTCAGCTATTATTTTCTTCGCAGGCTTATTCCAATTTATTTTTGCTTCTCTTTTGTTAATTTTTTTTGCATATGTCACATTTTTTTCATCTTGATTGATAAAGTTTACCTCATTTTTTTTGAATAAACTTAAAGCTTCTACAATTAGATTTGCTCCTATTTCAGAAAGTTTTTTACTTAATAATGAAAAGTTATCTCCTTCGTTTATGCTAATTTTTTCTTGAAGCATAAAAGGTCCGGCGTCTAATTTTGGAATAATTTTCATAATTGATATACCTGTTTCTGTATCCATTTCCATTATGGATCTTTGAATTGGTGCAGCGCCTCTCCACCTTGGAAGAAGAGAAGCGTGAATGTTTAAAAAGATTAAATTTTTTATATTTAGAAAACTATCTGGAATAATTTGTCCATATGCTACAACAACCACAAAATCAATTTCTGCGTTTTTAATATAATCTAACTCTGTATTACTTTTTAAATTATCAGGATATCTAACAGGTATTTTTAATTTTTCTGCTTCTAAATGAACTGGCGATTTTAATAACTTTTGTCCCCTAGATTTTTTCTTTGGCGGCTGAGTAATAACGCCAATTATTTTGTGCTCAAAATGTAATTTTTTTAAAATAGGAACAGAGAATTCTGGAGTCCCCATAAATAAAATTTTATATGACATGAATTTTATAGAACCGTTTTATCTAGCGATTTTTTTTGTTTTGTTAATTTTTTTATTATCATATCTCTTTTAAGTTTTGATAAATAATCTATAAACAAAACACCATTTAAATGATCAATTTCATGTTGGATGCAAGTTGAGAGTAAGCCGTCTGCTTTAAGTTCTTTTTTTTTTCCATAATAATCAATAAATTCAACAATGCATTCTGCGGGTCTCTCAATTTCAGCAAAATAACCTGGAAGAGATAAACATCCCTCCTCATATAATGAAGTTTTTTTTGATTTAAGTTTAATTTCAGGATTGATTAGAAAAAGGGGTTTTTTTTCCTCCTCTTTTTTAGAAACATCGATAACTAAAATACGTTTTAAAACACCTATCTGAACAGCAGCTAGACCAATACCCGGAGCATTATACATAGTCTGCAACATATCATCTAAAAGTTTTCTTGTACTATCGTCTACAGTTTCTACTGTCGTACTTTTTTTTCTTAGGATAGGATCAGGTTCAATAATTATATTTCTTATAGACATTTAAGTCTTATGCTCTCTCTGGTAAAGCTGAAACTATTACTTTGTTTCTAATAGTATATAAACTCATCTTATTCAAAAGGTTCGTTACAAAATATATTGTTTCTGGGTCAAGTTGGTGAATTTCATCTTCTCCAATAATTTCAACAATTTTTAAAGTTAAGAATGCTTTTTGTTCGTTATCAATCAGTTTTAATAAATTATCTGGAACTTCGTACTTTTTTGATAGCTCATCGTATTTAAAATTTACTGGTAAAGAAAATCCATCTTTAATCAATGCATCGGCAAGAGCTAGATCTTTAGCAGATATGAAATATTTTTTATTTTTTACAACTTTTTTAAAGATTTTATCAATATCTTTTTGCACCTTTTTTTTATTTTCTTCTTCAACAAAATATTTCAATATTTTTGATTGATGTAAAATTTTATCATTATATTTAATTTTTCCTTGGACAAGATTATCATTAGAAATAATTCTACTTTGAGCTGTTTCTTGATATCTTTCTGGTAGGTTTTCTATCCCGATTTCTTTAATTGTTTCACTCAAAAATTCTGAATAAACATTTATTAAATTAGATTTTTTGAATAAATCTTCAAGAATAAACAGGTAATCTATTTTATTTTCATTCGTCTCAGATAGTAAGTATTTTTGATATATTAATGCTCTAGCATCCGTTTCATCAAAAGTTTGATAAGTATTTTTAGCATTAATTAAATTATTAAGATTAAAAGGAATTTGTCTGTAAAATTCAAAGATTGTTTTTTTATCTAATTTATTATTATTTGCAGCAATTTCTAATTCTTTAAGTCTTTCTTTATCATTTACTTCATCGAATTTTATCAAATTTGCTGCATTCAAATATTTCCAAATTTCTGGTTTTGTTTTCGAGGATGGTTTGTAAATAAAATCTGATGTTGTCACGCTTGAGAGGTAAAAATTCAAAAGATTTTTATCATCTATTTTATTATCGGTTTTTTCCGTAAGTCCTAAAAGAAAATTAATTCTGCTGTCATAGAATTTATCTGATAGGTTTTGTTCACGCAAAAGATCTAGCAATAATTGCGCTTCTGAATTTTTTTTATTAAATACTAGACAATAAATTTTGAATTTCTCTAGATATGGATCTTTGATCTTTGCGTCAATAAATTTAATTTTATCACAACCTTCTTTGATATTTGCGTTAGCAATATTTTTATCAACCAAATATTGTACTGCTTTACTTTTACTTTCAAATTCTTGGTTTTGTTTTAAAAAGCTCTCTATTAAATCTGTCTTTTCATTTTTAATTAACCAATCTATCTTTAAATTTACAAATTCTTTTTCACTCATTCCTGGTGGCGGATAAGAGAATGAAAATAATATAATTTCTAAAATTTCTTCAGATGATTTTGAAAGTTTAATTTTTTCTAATCTTTTCAAGCTCGATCTTAAATCATCAGCTTTAGTGTTTGACCACATATTTAAATTTAAATCGTAGTTTGCAGGCTCAAAAATTCCGTAAATATTTTCTTTTGCTGCAATTATTTTTTTATTTTCTTCTATTTGAATTTTTGTAGGACTTTCAATAATGTTAGCTGCTTTTGTGTTGTCATTTTCCTGAACTGCTTGTGTTGAAGAATTGGAAGGTTCAATATTTTTCTTTGTATTATTTTTCCAAATATCAATTTTTTCTTCACCTAGTAAAGGTGAGGATAAAATGAATATTAATAAGCCTATTAAATATTTAAAGCTTTTTAATTTCATTAGTTACATCGATTTTAAATTTTTTTTCTGGACTAGGAAATTTAATCTTTTCAATTAAGAAAATTGCAAAAACTAAAACTACAATCACTAAAACTAATTTGACTAGAATTCTAAATAGTGTATTTCCAATTTTTGGTTGTCTATTGTATTTAAGTTGCATACTTTTTGAAATTATTTAAACTCAATAAATAAGACATAATTATGAAAAATCAAATCGTAAAAATTAAGTAAAATGGAAAAAAACCTTACTTTAACTGGTATGATGGGTGTGGGTAAAACTACTATTGGTAAAAGACTAGCGAAAAAATTAAATTATGCTTTCGTAGACGTAGACAAAATTATCGAAAAACAAGAGGGCGAGTCTATCAGCTCAATTTTTAAGAATAAGGGAGAAAATTATTTTAGAAAAATTGAGAAGCAACTAACAATAATGGAATTAAAAAAAAATAATTCTGTTATTTCTCTTGGGGGTGGAGCTTTTTTAAATTCAACTATAAGACAATACTCAAAAAAAAATTCTATAAGTTTTTGGTTAGATGTTCCAATAGAAATATTAATAAAAAGATTAAAAAAAAGTAAAAATCGGCCTGTTATTGGAAAGGAAAAAACTCAAGACTCGATTAAAAAAATTTATTTTGTGAGAAAAAAATTTTATACTAAAGCTGATTATCGAATTAAGTGCAAAACATTAACTTTAAAACAAATTATTGAAAAAATTTTAAAATTTTATGAAAAATCAAGAAATTAAGTTTCAAAATAAGTCAGAAAAATATTCAATATTTATTGGCGAAAATTCAATTAACTTATTACCAAATAAAATTAAAACTTTATGTCCTGAAACAAAAAAAATAGGTGTAATAATAGATAAAAATATACCCTCAAAATTTAAACAATTACTAAAAAAAAAATTGAAGGGTTACGAGGTTTTTATTTTACCATTTATAGCTAATGAAAAAAATAAATCACTAAATAAAACTTATTCTTTATTAAATATTTTATTGTCAAAAAATTTAAACCGTTCAGATTTGATAATTGGTTTTGGTGGAGGTATCACTGGTGATGTGGCTTCTTTTGTTGCTAGTATTTATAAAAGAGGAATTAATTTTATTAATATTCCAACGACTTTGTTAGCACAAGTAGACTCCTCTATTGGTGGAAAAACTGGAGTTAATTCAAGACACGGAAAAAATTTAATAGGATCGTTTTATCAACCTAAATTAGTATTAATTGACACTACATTTTTAGAATCATTACCGAGAAAACAAATGATTTGTGGCTATGCTGAAATTTTAAAACACTCAATTATAAAAGATAAAATTTTTTTTAACTGGTTAAAAAAGAATACAAAGTTAATTTTAGATAAAAAAAAAAGAGAATTAATCTATGCAATTAAAAAGAGCTGCCAAATAAAAATGTTTTTTGTTAGTCGAGATACCAATGAGAAGAATTTAAGAATGACTTTAAATTTCGGCCATACTTTTGCTCACGCAATTGAAGTCAAAAATAATTATTCAAAAAAATCTACTCATGGAGAAGCAGTTTTATCTGGTATGATATTGGCTAGTAAATTTTCAGTTTATAAAAAATTATGTTCAAGTAAAACATTAAATGAAATTAAAAATATTTATATTCAAAACAATTTAGATTACACTTATAATAAATATTCTAATAAAAAGGAAATTGATAAACTTCTACCATTCTTAAAGAATGATAAAAAAAATAATGATGGAAGAATAAATTTTATTTTGTTGAACCATATTGGTAAAACAACTTTATCAAATCAAAATAAAATATCTTTAAAACATTTAAGAGGTATTACTCAAGCTATTGCTCAATACTAATTTCCAAAGCATGTATTTTATTTGAAAGTTCATCTTTTAAAACTCTCATTACTTCTTTTTGAGCTGTTACTCTTGAAAGTGAATTTAAATACAAAGATCTAATTTTTAGGTGTAGATGAAATTTATCAGGTGAAAACGATTTATGTTTAGCATGTTTATGTGAATTATCAACAATCTCTATTTTTTCAATCTCTATTTCTTTTTTTAATTTAGCAATAATATCGTCAAAAAAATTATTCATAATTAATATTTTACTATATAGATAAATTAAATGAAAATAATTTGTGATTGGGAAAATTGTAAAGAAACTGGATCTTACAAAGCTCCAGTGGAAAAGGATAACAGTAAAAAATACCGACTGCTGTGTCTTAATCATATTAAAATATTTAATAAAAATTGGAATTACTTTGAGAACATGAATGATCAAGAAATAGAATTTTTTATTAAGTCTGATTTAACTTGGCATAAGTCTACTAAAACTTTTGGTTCTTCAGATAATTTTTTTAATATTCTATGGAACAATGCTCTTGATGATAAATTAAATATTTTTAAAAGTTCTAATTTTAGAGATTTTAAAAAGACAAAAATTTCTCAGCAAGATAAAGATGCTTTACAAGTAATGGAATTAAATGATGAAGCAAAATGGGAGCAAATACACTTTAAGTTTAAAGAACTTGTAAAAAAATACCATCCTGATAAGAACCAAGGAAGTAAAAAATTTGAAGAAAAATTAAAAAAAATTACTTTGGCTTATAGCCATCTAAAAAAAACTTTAGGAAAAAAATGAGCTCACAAGAATTTATACAAAAACCTGACATAAAATTATCAGTGAAACAAACATTTGGGTTTGAAAGTGATATGCAGGTAGCAGCTTTTTCAAAAAAAAATGAATATATTCCTAAGATAGATAATGACTATAAATTTGATAAGGATACAACTTTGGCAATTCTTGCTGGGTTTTCTTTCAATAAACGAGTTTTAATTCAAGGTTATCATGGAACAGGCAAATCTACACATATTGAACAAGTGGCAGCAAGATTAAACTGGCCATGTGTAAGAGTTAATTTAGATAGCCATATCAGCAGAATTGATTTGATTGGTAAAGACGCAATTGTTTTAAAAGATGGAAAACAAATAACGGAATTTAAAGAGGGGATTTTGCCTTGGTCGATACAAAATCCAGTTGCACTTGTTTTTGATGAATATGATGCTGGGAGACCAGATGTAATGTTTGTAATTCAAAGAGTTTTAGAAAGCGAAGGTAATTTTACTTTATTAGATAAAAATAAAGTTTTAGAACAACATGATTTTTTTAGAATCTTTGCAACTACTAACACTGTCGGTCTTGGAGATACAACTGGTTTGTACCATGGTACTCAGCAAATTAATCAAGGTCAGATGGATAGATGGAATATTGTTTCAACTTTAAACTATCTTCCTTTTGAAAGAGAATTAGAAATAGTTTTAGCGAAAAATAAAAATTTAAATAACAAAGAAGGAAAAGAACTTTTATCAAATATGATTAAGGTTGCTGATCTAACAAGAAAAGGTTTCATTAATGGTGATATCTCAACTGTAATGAGTCCTCGTACAGTTTTGCATTGGGCAGAAAATACAGGCATATTTAAAGATCAAGGTTACGCTTTTAGAATTACATTCTTAAATAAGTGCGATGAACTAGAAAAAAAAATAATTTCTGAGTACTATCAGAGATGTTTTGGTGAAGACTTACCAGAGTCATCTATCAATATCACTTTATAAAGTGGAAAATAAAAAAGAAAAAATAGCTGACTTTAAAACTGCGATAAGTTCTACAGTAAAGTCATTATCTAATTCAGAAAAAATCGAAGTTTCTTTTGGTAATGATACCTCTAAATCCAGTAAAAATTCAATAAGGCTCCCAGAGCTAAGTTCAATTAATAACAAATTTAATTTTAATCAAATAAGAGCTTTAGCAGACTCAAAATCCTTGAGACATAGATTCTCAGACTCTAAAACATTTAAACAATATGAACCCGATGGAAATATATCTAAGCAGCTATATAAAATTTCAGAAAAAATTAGATGTGAAAAAATTGGAACTAGCTATTTTAAAGGAGTAAAAAACAATATTGAAACTTTTTATCAAGAGAGGGTAAATGGCTTAGATCTTAAAAGTAGTGAAGATAAAATTGTTGAGTCTTTTGAAAACTATTTAAGAACAAAATTTCTTGATTTTGAGAATAATAGTCAAATCGATAAAAAACTAAAATCATATAAAAAAGATTTAAACGAGAAATTTAAAGATAAGATTGGTCAATTAAATGACTTCACTTTGAATCAAGAAAAATTTAATGCCCTTATTTCTGAACTCATCGCAAATATGAATCTTGATGAAAATTTAGATGAGGAAGAAAAGAAAGATGATGAACAAAATAATGACGATAAGCAAAATAAACCTGACAACCAGGAAAAACAGGCAAAAGAGAAAGAGGATAAACAAGAAGAGATGTCTATAGACTCTGGAATGCCAGATCTGGAAAATGAGGCCAAAGACTCAGATCAAGCTGAAGAAGATGTAGAAATAGAAGACAGTTCTCAACCGGATTTAAGAAAAAAAGGAAAAAGTGCTTTAGGAGATATAAATTATAAAACCTATACTGACGAATTTGACGAAATTATAAAAGCTGAAGAATTGGAAAATGCTGAAGAGCTAACGAGACTAAGGAAAAATTTAGATCAACAATTATTGCAACTTAAAAATTTTATTTCTAAGCTTGCTAACAAATTACAAAGAAAACTTTTAGCTAAACAAAATAGATCTTGGAATTTCGATCTTGAAGAAGGTTTATTAGATACCTCGAAATTACCAAGAATAATTATGGATCCATATAATTCTTTATCTTTTAAAAAAGAAAAAGATATTGAGTTTAAAGATACGTTAGTAACAATTTTAATTGATAACTCCGGTTCAATGAGGGGTAAACCTATTTCAGTAGCGGCCATTTGTGCCGATATACTTTCTAGAACATTAGAAAGATGTGCAGTTAAAGTAGAAATACTCGGCTTTACAACAAAACATTGGAAGGGAGGATCCTCTAGAGAAAAATGGATGAAGAATGATAAACCTACTTTACCAGGAAGATTGAATGATCTCAGACACATTATTTACAAATCAGCAGACACGCCTTGGAGACAGGCTAAAAATAATATGGGGCTGATGTTAAAAGAGGGTTTATTAAAAGAAAACATCGATGGTGAAGCACTTAAATGGGCATATAATAAAATGAATAGAAGAAAAGAAGAAAGAAAAATTCTTATGGTTATCTCAGATGGAGCTCCAGTGGATGACTCTACTTTATCAACGAATACTAGCGACTATCTAGAGTCTAATCTTAAAAAAACAGTCAAATGGATTGAAAATAAAACAAATATTGAATTGTTAGCTATCGGTATTGGTCATGATGTTACAAGATACTATAATCAAGCCGTCAAAATTACAGATGTTCAGGATTTAGGTGATGTAATGATTAATCAGCTAACTGACCTATTTGTCGAAAAGAATAAAAAAACTATTCACTAATTCTTTATTTCTGAAACTGAACTTTCCGAAAAATCTTTTATTTTATAAATTAATAATCTAAATGGAATTAACATTGCCAGCGCTATAAATAACTTAACGGCTAAATCTCCAAAAGCTAAAGTCACCCAAGGTATTCCTGTTGCGTAAAAAGCAATTGAAAAAAATAGAAAAGTATCAGTTACGGATCCAATCACTGATGATGTAAGAGGAGCTATGTACCATATTTTTTTTCTTAAAGAATCAAATACTTGAACATCTAGGTTTTGAGCAATAAAAAATGCAACTCCAGAACCAACCGCAATTCTAATAGAAATAATATCTGCAAAATTGGTCGATACAAATAATGTTAAAAGAAGTCCAATAACAAATCCTACATACACAACTTTTCTTGCTACCAATTTTCCATAGGCGCGGTTAGCTAGATCTGTAATTAAAAAAGTGATCGGGTAACTAAAAGCACCATAAGTTAAGATTTCATTTAATCCAAAGTATTGAATCGGTAACTGAACTAAATAGTTTGAAAGGACTACAATCAAACCCATTAGAAAAGAGAGTTTGTAAAATAAATTCATTATTGAATTATGATTTTGCTGAAATAGATGCTTTAATTTTTTTTACTTTTTTTGATAATTTAGCGTTCTTTGCAGATAATAAAAATTTGTCTATGCCGCCTTTGAAATCTACAGTTCTTAACGCCGCGTTAGCTACATTTAATTTTATATCTTTTTTTAAGATATCGCTTCTAAAAGTGACCTTCTTCAAATTAGGTAAGAATCTTCTTTTAGTTTTATTTTTTGCGTGGCTTACGTTATGACCTTTTAAAGGTGACTTTCCTGTTAATTCACATCTTTTAGACATAATTTTTTCCAGAGATTATATAATTCTTGTGAACAGTGGGGTCAAGCGTTAATTCCAACCGCCTCACTTATATTTTTCAGATTTTCTTTTTTTAAAATTGATATTAATTCTTTCTTTATTTCTTTAACTATGCCAGGTCCTTTATAAACCATACCTGTATATAGTTGAATTGCATCAGCACCTGCTGTTATTTTTTCATAAGCACTTTTTCCAGAATCCACTCCCCCAACACCTATTATCTTAATTTTGCCCTTGGTTTCTTTATAGAATTTTTTAATTAAATTTGTAGAAATATCTTTTAGTGGTTGTCCAGATAGCCCTCCAGTTTCATGTTTTTTAATATCTGAGAGGTTATCACGATTACTATCTGTTGTATTAGAAACTACTATTCCTTGTATTTTATGGCTAATTACCAAATCAACTATTCTGCTAATTTCATTATCATTTATATCTGGTGATATTTTAAGCGCTATCGGACAGTTTATTTTTTTTTCTTGAATAACTTTATTTATTCCTGATAAAAGTTTTTTCATTTCTTCTTGGTCGTGAAAGTTTCTTAGACCTTCAGTATTTGGGGAAGAAATATTAATTGTAATATACCCTGCATAAGATGCAAGTCTTGAGAGGCAAATATAGTAATCATCAGCCTTATTTTTTGTATCTTTATTAGGTCCAATATTAATACCTAAAAATCCATCTGGAAAATTATTTGATATTCGTTTTGAAACAGTTTCTGAACCGTGATTATTAAATCCAAGACGGTTTATAAGTGCTTGATCTTTTTCAAGTCTAAATATTCTTGGTTTAGGATTACCTAACTGCTGTTTTGGAGTAACAGTCCCCACTTCAACAAAACCAAAACCAAATTTAAAAAGAGAATTATAAACTTCAGCGCTTTTATCAAATCCTGCAGCTAAACCTATTGGGTTTGAAATTGTTTTTCCTAAAAGACTTGTCTCAAGCATTTCCTCATTTTCCACACTAAAAAAACTTTTAGGAAGGAAGTTGGCTTTTAATGATTTTATAGCTAAATCGTGAGCTACTTCTGGATCTAATGAAAATATATAAGGTCTTAAAATTGAGAACATTAATTATTTTTTATTTTATCTTGCATTAATTCAATTGTCTCTTTCAAACCAAAGAAGCTGACAAAGTAACCCATTCTAGGTCCATTTTCTTCACCAAACACAACTTCATAAATTAATTTAAACCACTCTCTTAAGTTATTTTCATATCCATTTTCTTTACCTGTGGCATAAACTATCGTTTGAATTTCCTCTGGTTTTAAATTTTGCTTAATATTAGATAATTTTAAAACAAGATTTTCTAAAGCTTTCTTCTCATTCGAGGAAGGTCTTTTAAATTTTTTATTTGGTTCAACTTTATCTTTAAAATAATTTATAGCATAATCTGTTAAACCATCCAAAATTGGATAATTTTCAGGTTTTATTTCTTTATAAAATCTATTTATAAATTTCCACAAAATTTTTTTATTGTCCGCATTGCTTGACCCAACTAGATTTAATAGCATTGAAAAAGGCATCACAATTTTTTCAGCTGGTGGCTTCCCATTATGTACATGCCAAACTGGATTTAAAATTTGGTCTTTTTCATTTTGACTTGGGTATTTCTCAATAGATGTTAAATATTCATCAACTGTTTTGGGTACTACCTCCGCGTAAAGCTTTTTTGCTCTTTTTGGATTTGGATACATATATAAAGACAAGCTCTCAGGTGAAGCATATCTAAGCCATTGCTCAATAGAAATTCCATTACCTTTAGACTTTGAAATTTTTTCTCCTTTTTCGTCTAAAAAAAGTTCGTATGCAAAACCATTAGGAGGAGTTTTTCCAAGTGTTTTACAAATTTTATTTGATAAAATAGCGCTCTCAGTTAAATCTTTGCCATACATTTCAAAATCAACATCAAAAGTAAACCATCTCATGGCCCAATCAACTTTCCATTGAAGTTTAGATTTTCCATCTAAAATACTTGTTTCAATTTTTTCTCCGTTATTATCAAACACAGCCTTACCTGTTTTCTTATCTATTTCTAGTAAAGGAATTTCTAATACTTTACCTGTTTTTGGACAGATTGGTAAGAATGGAGAGTATGTTTTTTTTCTTTCGTCTCGCAGAGTGGGTAAAATGATATTCATCACTTCTTCGTATTTTTCTGCGACCCTTATAAGTGATTTATTAAAAATACCTTTTTTATAGTTTTCTGTTGAACTTTTAAAAATAAATTTAAAATTAAATTTATTTAAAAATTGTTTCAACATTTCATTATTGTGCTCTCCAAAGCTGTTAAATTTTTGAAATGGATCTGGAATATTTGTTAAAGGTTTTCCAAGATTATCTTTTAAAACTTGATCATTAGGAATATTGTCAGGAACTTTTCTTAACCCATCCATATCATCAGAAAAAGTTATCAGTTCGTGATTTATTTTATCAATGTGATTAAGTGCATTAATCATCATTGTAGTTCTTGCTACCTCTCCGAAAGTACCAATATGAGGTAGTCCGCTTGGACCATATCCAGTTTGAAAGGTTATTTTACCCTTTTTCTTTATTATATCTTTTCTTTCTTTTATTAACTTTCTTACTTCTACAAAAGGCCAAGAGGAAGTTGATTGAATTAAGTTCTTATCCAGCATAATAACGGTTTATTAAATTTTATGTGTAAAATACAGTTATAATTAAGTCGTATTAAGTTGAATTTTAAAACTATTTAAATAATCTGATTTTAATGGCTTCTAACAAAACAGTCTTTTTTCTAATTGGAATACTGCTCATTGTTCTTGGTATTTCTATGCTGGCTCCTTATTCAATGCAAATTATATATAATGAGAACAGCCATAGTTTTATATCTTCTGCATTTGTGACAGTTTTTATTGGAATTTTATGTGTTTTAGCAAACCTTGAAAAAGATTTTAAATTAAACTTAAGACAAACATTTTTATTTTCAACTCTTGCTTGGATTATGGTTGCAATTTTCGGTAGCCTACCGTTTATTCTAGCTACTCAAACTTACTCTTTCAGCGATGCTTTTTTTGAAAGCATGTCTGGAATAACAACAACAGGTGCAACTATAATAAGTGATTTAGATAACAGCCCAAAAAGTATTTTGTTGTGGAGAGCGATAATGCAATGGTTAGGTGGAATAGGTATTGTAGTTATGGCAATTACAATTTTACCCTTATTGAAGGTTGGTGGAATGCAGTTATTTAAAATGGAAGGTCCTGATAGTACTGAGAAAATTTTACCTAGAACTATTGAAGTGGCTGCAATTATAATTTCAACTTATTTAATTTTAACTCTACTTTGTGGTTTTTTTTATTGGATTTTTGGTATGTCGATTTTTGATAGTGTTTGCCATGCAATGACAACTATAGCGACAGGTGGATTTTCAACACACAATGAATCTATAGGGTTTTTTAAAAATTCTAACATTGAAATAATAGCAAGTATATTTATTATTTTGGGTAGCATACCTTTTATCTCATATTTAAAGTTTTCACAGGGAAACAAAAAAATTTTTTTTCAAGATGTGCAAATTAAGGGTTTTATTTACCTTCTGGGAATTTCAGTAATAATAATGTTTTTGTATCTTTTGTTTATAAACTATGAGGGTAATTTTTTTGATAAAATAAGAGTTTCGTCTTTTAATGTTGTTTCAATTCTATCAGGCACAGGATATGTTACAGATGATTTTGGATTATGGGGAAAGTTTTCTTTAATATTCTTTTTATTCCTTATGTTTATTGGAGGATGTGCTGGATCGACAGCTTGTGGAATTAAAATATTTAGACTTCAAATGTTATTAATATTTTTAAAAAATCAAATTAAAAAACTGATTTCACCAAATAGTGTAATCATAACAAAATATAATAATCATAAAATTTCTGATGATTTTATTAAATCTGTAATTATTTTTATTTTCTCATTTTTGTTTATCTTCTTAATTATCGCAATGCTTCTCTCTATTTCTGGATTAGATTTTGTAACCTCAATATCTGGTGCCGCAAGTTCAATATCCAATGTTGGTCCAGGGTTAGGTGAAATTATTGGACCAGATGGAAATTATAAAGATTTACCCGCCCTATCTAAATGGATATTGGCCGCAGGTATGTTACTTGGTAGATTAGAATTATTTGCTGTACTTGTTCTTTTCTTTCCGTCTTTTTGGAGAAATTAGATTATGGAAATTTATAAAAAACAAACTCTAGCAGAAACTTTCAAAGTTTATTTTGATAAAAGAATGATCAAAATATTATTACTTGGAGCTATTAGTGGATTTCCTTGGGTAATAATTGGAAGTAGTTTAAGCCTCTGGTTAAAAGAGGATGGGTTAAGTAGAAGCACGATTGGTTGGGCAGGTTTAATTTTTGCAGTATATGCTTTTAATTATTTATGGGCTCCAATAATTGACAGAGTAAGAATTCCTTGGCTTACGAGTAAGGTTGGTCATAGACGTGGCTGGATAATTTCAATGCAAACTGTAATTTTAATAAGTTTAATTTGTTGGAGTTTAATAAATCCAACAACAAATTTAGCTTTAGTTATAAGTATTGGTTTAATCATAGCTATTGCCTCTGCAACTCAAGATATCACTGTTGATGCATTAAGGATCGAACAAATAGGCGAGCACGAAGGTAAATCAATGCAAGCCGGTGCAGCGATGGCTGTGGTTGGTTGGTGGACAGGTTATAAATTGGGCGGTGTAGTTGCTCTTAGTGCCGCAGAGTTCTTTCAAAAGATTGGTTTTGAAAATTATTGGCAAGTTACATTTTTAATTTTAGGGATATTAATAATTGCGTGCAACATAGGTTTGATGTTTATTAATGAACCTCAACCAGCAGCAAGAACAGAAAATCAAATACGAACGGATAAAATGATTGAAGATAAATTAGGATCTTCAAATTTGATGACAAAAATTATCGCTTGGCTAACAGGAACTATAATTGGTCCAGTAATAAGTTTTTTTAAAAAAAATGGCTTTAATATTGCAATAGCAATTTTAGGTTTTGTTTTTCTTTTCAAAATAGGAGAAGCATTCTTAGGGAGAATGTCAGTAATTTTCTATAAAGAAATAGGATTCACAAAAACAGATATAGCGCTTTACTCTAAAGGTTTGGGTTGGGTAACAACTGTAATTTTCACACTTTTAGGAGGACTATTTGCAATTCGCTCAGGTGTTATTAAAGCAATGTTTGTGTCTGGAATATTAATGGCATCAACAAATCTTCTATTTTCTTTATTAGCTTGGTCAGGAAAATCTGAGCTATTATTTGCTATTGCAGTTATATTTGATGATATGGCGGCGGCTTTTGCAACAGTTGCCTTTGTTGCTTTTATATCAATGTTAGTTGATAGAACTTACACAGCAACACAATATGCTCTCCTTGCCTCAATTGGTACAGCTGGAAGAACGACTTTAGCAGCAAGTTCTGGAGCCTTGGTAGATTGGTTAAATGGAGACTGGGGAATATTTTTTATCATCACAGCTATAATGGTGGTGCCCTCTCTAATATTTCTTTATTTGATCAAAGACAAACTAAAATTAAATGACTAAATATTTTACAAATAATTTATCTGTAATAAATCTTTATAAAAAACCCTCAAAAAAATCTGAAGTTGTGACACAAATGATTTTTGGTGAGTCATTTTCAATATCAAAAAAAACTAAAAATTGGTTAAGAGTTAAGATAAAAGAGGATGGTTATAAAGGATTTATTCAAAGTAAAAAATTTACTAACTTTTTAAAACCAACTCACAAAATTCATGTTTTAAATGCTAAAGTCTATAAACATCCGAATAAAAAAAAGAAATTACATGAGTTATCTTTTGGATCAAAGATTAAAGTTACTGAAAATAAAGGAAAATTTTTAAAATTTTCAAAAGGTTGGGTAAGTAAAAATGACGTAAAAAAAAACTCATTTAAAGAAAAAAATCCTTTTAAGAAAATTACTATGTTTAAAAATATCAAATATAAATGGGGTGGAAAATCGTTCAAAGGTGTCGATTGCTCAGCCTTAATACAGGTATTTTTAAACTTTAATAATAAGTTTTGTCCTAGAGATGCAAAAGATCAAGTAAAATATTTCAAAAAAAAGGTAAGACTTTCAAATATTAAAAAGAATGACATTATTTATTGGAAGGGTCATGTGGCATTAGCTCTTACAAACAAAAAACTTATTCACGCTTATGGGCCAATGAAAAAAACAGTTATCATGGATATAAACCAGACTATTAAAAGAATTGAGAGAACCGCAAATTTAAAAGTAATAAAGATTGTTAGGCTCTAAAAGCAAAGGCAGCTTCAGTCTCCCTCCGCTGCCCTTAAATATAAATTATTTGATTCGGCTGATTAACTTAAGACTCTTATTAGTTGTATGTGGATATTTAACTGGCGGAGAGAGAGGGATTCGAACCCTCGAAACGGTTTCCCGTTTACACGCTTTCCAAGCGTGCGCCTTCAACCACTCGGCCACCTCTCCTAATTATAATCATCAATTAATCTTCCGAGTTTATCTATAAACTCTTTATTTGTTGGAAGTTTATTTTTTCTCATGTCACTTTGGATCTTTTTATAATTCTTTTTAATATGGTTAAGCGTTCCAAGTAAATTTACAAAATTTCGTTTAGAGACAAAAATTCCTTTTTTATCTCCAATGACATGCAGAATATCATCGAAAATTATTACAGGTCTCCTTCTAGCTAAAGCTTCAAGCAAAACCATCGGATGTCCCTCTGTAAACGATGGTAAAATAAAAATATTATTGTCATCATAGTATTTTATGAGTTTTAATTTATTGCTTTGTTGTTGAAAAATTTTGACATTACTTTGATTTAAATTGTGCGAAATACCTTTCTCAGCACCCACAATAGTGAGAGAAATATCTTTTTTATTTTTGATTAAATCTATTAAAGAAAAAATTCCTTTTTCAACTTTAAATCTTCCTACATATAAAAGTTTAAAGTTTCTAACTTCAGTATTTTTAGGCTGTCTCAACCATGTTGAATCTAATTGTGAAGGGTTAATTATTTTTCCTTTTTTTCCTCTAAGAATATAATCTCTACAACTGATTAAATTTGATATGGAGCATGTTATACTAAACATTATGTAGTAAATAGCTGGACCAATTTTACCAAGAATAGATTTGTATTCACCAAAACCATCACTTCTTAAATAAACTATTGGTTTCTTCCCAAACATTCTTAAAAAAATAGAAACAATAAAAGTATAAGGTGAAATAGATATAATTAGATATTTAGCATCTTCTTGTTTTGTAGATTTAATAACGGATGAAATATAGGAAAAAATATTAGTAAATATTTTTGTCTTTTTTATTTTAATTTCATGGGATCTATTTTTTTTTGTTTTTCTACCAAATAAATTAATCTCAAATTTTTTATTTAGTCCCTCTGGTGTTGTTTTGAGGTCAATATTATCACAAAAAAATTTTCCTTCATGTGACAAAATACTTTCATTTGAAAAAATAAATAATTTTTTTTTCATTAAGACTCTTTATTTATTTTAAGCACTCCTATAAAGGCTTCCTGAGGAATTTCTACTTTCCCAAATTGTTTTGACCTTGCTTTTCCTTTTTTTTGCTTTTCTAAAAGTTTTCTCTTTCGATCAGTAGCTCCTCCTCCATGAATTTTAGTAAGAACATCTTTTTTAAACCCTTTAATAGACTCTCTTGCAACTATCTTGCCTCCAATGGCTGCTTGAACAGGTATCATAAAATTATGTCTTGGTATTAAATCTTTTAATTTTTCACAGACTTGACGTCCTGTTGATTGAGCAAAATCTTTATGAATAATCATGGCTAATGCATCAACCGGTTCTGTATTAACTAGTATTCCAAGTTTTACTAAGTCACCTTCCCGATATCCTGAAATTTCATAATCAAAGCTAGCATACCCACTAGACATTGATTTAAGCTTATCATTAAAATCAAAAACTACTTCATTAAGTGGAAGATCGTAAGATAAAACAGCCCTCTTTCCCGAATAACTTAAGTTTGTTTGAACACCTCTCTTATCCTGACATATTTTTATAATTGATCCTAAATACTCATCTGGAGTTATTATTGTAGATTTGATCCAAGGCTCCTCTATTTTTTCTATCTGAGAAGGATCTGGCATATTAGAAGGATTTTGTAGATCTAAAACTTCTCCTTTAGTTGTGTGAACTTTATAAATTACACCAGGTGTGGTTGTTATTAGATTTACATCAAACTCTCTCTCTAATCTTTCAGTTATAATTTCAAGATGAAGTAATCCTAAAAAACCACATCTAAATCCTAAGCCTAGTGCGCTGGATGATTCTGGTTCATAAGAAAAACTTGCATCATTTAATTTTAACTTTGCTAATCCATCTTTTAATTTTTGGTACTCAGAGCTATCGACTGGAAAAAGTCCACAAAAAACTACTGGTTTACTTGGTTTAAATCCTGGTAAAGGTGTTTCAATTGGATTTGCTACATCGCATATTGTATCGCCGACTTTAGTTTCAGAAAGAGACTTAATGCCGGTAATTATAAAACCAATTTCTCCTGAATTTAACTCGGGAATGTCATTTGGTTTAGGAGTAAAAACACCAACTTTCTCTACTAAGTATTCTTTGTCATTAGACATTAATTTTATTTTCATATTTTTTTTTAATTTACCATTTATTACTCTAACTAATATGACGACGCCTAAGTAGCTGTCATACCAGCTATCAACTAGTAAACATTTTAATTTTTCCTCAAGGCTTCCCACTGGTGGAGGTAATTTATTTATTATTGCTTCTAAAATATCATCAATCCCTTCACCTGTTTTACCAGAACAAGAAATTGCATTAGTTGTTTCTATCCCAACTACATCTTCAATCTCAGTTTTAGTCTTTTCGATATCTGAAGCTGGCAAATCAATTTTGTTTAAAATTGGTATTACTTCATGATTAATTTCTAAAGCCTGATATACATTAGCTAATGTCTGCGCTTCTACTCCTTGAGTACTATCAACAATTAGTAATGAACCCTCACATGCTGACAAGGACCTGCTTACTTCATAACCAAAATCCACATGACCTGGTGTATCAATAATATTCAAAATATAATCTTTTCCGTCTTTAGCTTTATAATTTAGTTTAACTGTTTGTGCTTTGATTGTTATTCCTCTCTCTCTCTCGATATCCATTGAGTCTAGGACTTGTTGTTTCATTTCTCTGTCACTCAAACCACCACATTTATGAATAATTCGATCGGCAATAGTTGATTTACCGTGATCTATATGCGCAATAATAGAGAAATTACGTATTCTTTTTATATCTGACATTAGGATCTAATTTTAGCGCCAGTCTTTTGGCTTACAGTATCAATAATTTTTTTACTGATTTCATCTAAATCATTTTCTGAAAGAGTTTTATCGATAGCTTGTAAAGTTACATTAACTGCAACTGATTTTTTTCCTTTTGGAATATTTTCTCCCTCAAACACATCAAAAGTAGATACATTTTGAATTAAATTTTCATCGACTTCTCTAATAATTTTCTCTAGGACTCCAATTTTAAAAATTTTATCCATCACGAAAGCAAAATCTCTTTCTGATTTCTGATAATCTGAAGCTTGAAAGCTTTTTTTGCTTTGTCTCAATTTTTTGTTTGGTTTAGGGATATTTTTTAAAAATATTTCAAATCCAAAAATATTTTTATCTTTACAATCTAGGTTCTTAATAATCGCAGGATGTATCTCTCCAAAATAAGCTAGATGAGGTCCTTTTTCTGATTTTAATGTTATCGATCCCGATCTACCTGGATGATAACTGTGCTTTGTATTATCGCTTACAAAAAGATTTTTTTCTTCTATTCCAAGTTCAACCAAGGTTTTAATAGCATCACTTTTTATATCAAAAACATCTATATTTCTTTCTTTGTCTAGCCAACTCTTTCTATTTATTTTTCCAGATTTTAAACCGCCAACAACAATCTGTTGCTCACCTGGATTTTTTCCAAAAAATGTTGGACCAATTTCAAATAAAGATAAGTCTTCGTATCCTCTGTCTTGATTTTTTTTAAGGTAAATAGCCAAATTAGAAAAAATTGAACGTCTTAGAACATCAAGATCAGACGAAATTGGATTGTATATTGAGATTTCTTTTTCACCTTTAGAAAATTGTTTATCAATCTTTGAGTCTGTGAAAGACCACGTAACTATTTCCATATAGCCTTTTGATGCCAAGGATCTCTGTGACAAATGGAAAAGTTTTTGCTTAAAGTTGAGAGTATCTTGGGTTCTGTTTTTACTTGGTTCGATTAATTTTATATTATTAAATCCTTTGATCCGAATTAGCTCCTCAATCAAATCCTCGTCTAAACTCACATCTGGCCTCCAGCTTGGCACTTCCACTTTAATAGCTTTTTGACCTTTTTTACATTTAAAACCTAGAGAAGATAAAATTTTATCAATTTCTTTAGTGGTGATTGAAATACCAATTAGTTTTTCAAATTTTTCTACTTGAAAGTTAATTATCTTATTTTTTTGGTGCGTCTTTCCGCTAATTTGAAACTTACTAGCTTCCCCTCCGCAAATTTTTAAAATTAGTTCAGTCGCAAGTTCTAACCCTTCTTTTATCGAGTTAGGATCAATTCCTCTTTCAAATCTAAACTTAGCGTCTGTATTTATATTAAGGACTCTAGCTGTTTTTCTTATTGAAGATGGTTTGAAATAAGCAGCTTCTAAAAGTATATTTTTTGTATCTAATTCGGTAGAGGTTGATGTTCCTCCAATTATTCCACCTAGCCCGAGAATGCCAGATTTATCAGAGATGACACACATATCTTTTTTTAATTTATATTTTTTATTATCTAGTGCCTCAAAAATTTCGCCTTCTTTAGCGTTTCTAACTATAATTTCTTTGTTAATTTTATCTGCATCATAGGCATGTAATGGTCTATTAAGGTCAAACATTACATAATTAGTTATATCAACTACAGCGGAGATAGGTTTTAGACCAAGTGCGATTAATTTATTTTTAAGCCATTCAGGACTTTCTTTATTAGTAATGTTTTTAATGTAACAGCTTCCGAATATATCGCATCCTTGATTTTTTTCTTTTGTAATGGATGTTTTAATTTGGTGTTTTGTATTTTGTTTAATTTTCTTTCTATTTATGGGTATTAATTTTCCAACTCCTGCAGATGAAAGATCTCTTGCAATTCCTCTAACACCTAAACAATCAGCACGGTTAGGAGTTATAGAAATATCTATAGCTTTTTGTGAGCTACTTTTAAAATAGCTTTTTCCTATCTCTTTCTCTTTATTATTAAGTTCGATAATCCCCTCACTTTCCTCAGATAAATTAAGTTCACTTTCGGAGCAAAGCATCCCTTTCGATTCAACGCCTCTTATTTTAGCTACCTTTAATTCAAAATTAGTTTTAGGAATTATAGCTCCAGGAGGTGCATAAATTGTTATCAAACCTTCTCTAGCATTTGGAGCTCCACATACAACTTTTAAAATCTCTTTCCCTCCGATAGTAACATCACAAACTTTTAACTTATCAGCATTAGGATGTTTTTCTGCTTTTAATACTTTTGCAATCTTAAACTTACCCAACTCTCCAGAGTTCTCTTTTACACCTTCGACTTCAAGTCCAATATTTGTAAGACGATCAATGATCTCATTTTCTTTAGCTGATGTTTTAAGATGCTCTTTAAGCCAAGGAATTGTGATTATCATTTACTCAATCCTCTATAATTAGTTGGAACATCTAATGGATCAAATCCAAAATGGCTTAACCATCTATAATCTGCTTCAAAGAAAGCTCTTAAATCATTTATTCCATATTTTAACATTGCTAAACGATCGATACCTATTCCGAAAGCAAATCCTTGATATTTTTTTGTATCTATTTTTACGTTTTTTAAAACATTAGGATGAACCATTCCACATCCTAAAATTTCTAACCATTTATCCCCTTCTCCAATAACAATCTTTCCTTTTTCAATTTTGTATCCAATATCAACTTCCGCTGATGGCTCGGTAAAAGGAAAATGACTAGGTCTAAATCTCATTTTTACATTTTTAACTTCGAAAAACTCTTTTATAAAATAATCTAGGCAACCTTTAAGGTGTCCCATTGTGATGCCTTTATCTATGTGTAAACCTTCTAGCTGGTGGAACATTGGAGCATGAGTTTGATCACTATCACATCTATAAGTTCTTCCTGGTACTATTATTTTAAATGGTGGTTTGCTTGACAACATTGTTCTAATTTGAACTGGTGAAGTATGTGTTCTTAACAACAGTTTTTTATTTTCTTCTAAATAAAAAGTATCATGCATATCCCTTGCAGGATGCTCTTCAGGTGTATTTAATGCTGTAAAATTATTATATTCTGTCTCAACATCAGGCCCTTCAGCAACTGAAAAGCCTATTTCTGAAAAAATAGATGATATTTCATCTATAACTTGTGAAACTGGATGAATTTTTCCTTGGCGTTCAGGTCTAATTGGCAAAGTAACATCAACTTTTTCATTTTTCAGTTTTTCATTTATTTCATTTGTTTCAATCTCTATATTTTTTTGCTCTAATTGATTTGTTAGATCGTCTTTAATCTTATTTAAATTTGAAGCAAATTCTTTTCTTTTTTCTGGATCTAAAGATCCTAGAGATTTGAACTGAAGGGTAATTTGACCATTTTTTCCAAAAAATTCTGTTTTAATATTTTGAAGATCCTCTTTTGTTTTAACAGTATCTATCTTTGCATTAAATACAGAACTTATTTTATCTAAAACACTCATTAGGCTATTGATTTTTTATATTAAGTTGAGATTAAATCAAAGACCCTTTTAAGCTAGGGAGGATTGAACCTTTTTCACTACTGATTTAAAGACTTCAGGATTATTGTAAGCAAGCTCTGCTAGAACTTTTCTATCTAGTTTAATTTTTGATTTAGCCAAACCATTGATAAATTTTGCATAAGTTAAACCTTCGGCGCGTACACCAGCGTTAATTCTTTGGATCCATAAAGATCTAAATTCTCTCTTTTTAGCTTTTCTATCTCTATAAGCATATTGCATAGCTTTTTCCATTGCTTGACGCGCTATACGAATAGTATTTTTTCTTCTACCTCTTTGACCTTTAACTGCCTTAAGAACTTTATTATGTTTTGCTCTACTTACTACGCCTCGTTTTGTTCTAGCCATACTATCCTCTTAAGTTATATGGCATATACGATTTGACTATCTTTGAATCTTGCTTGGTCATAATAGTAGTGCCTCTTTGTTTTCTAATTTGTGAATTAGTTCGTTTGATCATGCCGTGTCTCTTACCAGCTTGAGGCATCTTAATTTTTCCTGAAGCAGTAAATCTAAATCTTTTTTTTGCTGAGCTTTTTGTCTTAAGTTTTGGCATAAATATTTCGGACTTATATATGCTTAAATAAATCTTTACAAGTCGCAATAATTGTTGATTTACAGAGGTTGAATAATCATCACCATTTGACGACCTTCAAATTTTGGCTTGCTTTCTACCTTAGCGACATCCTTAGTTTCCTCTATTATCTTATCCATCAATTCTTTACCAAGGTCTGTGTGTTGCATCTCTCTACCTTTAAATTTAACTGTAAATTTTACTTTATTTCCTTTTGTAATAAATTTCTTAGCATTTTTTATTTTAAAATTATAATCATGGGTTTCTGTCCCAGGTCTTAATTTTATTTCTTTTAAAGAAACTGTTTTTTGTTTTTTCTTAGCTTGATTAGCTTTCTTTTGTTGATCGTACTTATATTTACCCATATCCATAATCTTGCATACAGGTGGGTTTGCATTTGGAGAAATCTCTATTAAGTCTAAACTTTCTTGTTTTGCTAGTTCGATAGCTTGTTTTAGTGGCATTGCACCTAAATTTCCTCCGTCACTTCCAATAACTTGGACATCTAAAGCTCTTATTCTTTCATTAGCTCTAGGGCCTTGAGGTTTGCTTCTTCTTTGAAAGTAGTTTGGTTTAAAGTTTGACACTTAGTTTAATGGTAACTTATTTAAGGAAAGCATATCTTTTATTAAATCATCTCTCTTCATAACTTCTTGTTTGTCTGAACCTAATTTTCTGACTGTGACTGTATTTTCTGCAACTTCTTTTTTACCACATACTAATATAAATGGAACCTTTGCAAGTGAATGTTCTCTTACTTTATAATTTATCTTCTCATTTCTTAAATCCATTTCACATTTTATACCTTCTTTAAATAGATCTTCAAACAACTTTTTTACATATTCATTATTCTCTTCAGCTATAGGACATACAACTGCTTGTGATGGAGAAAGCCAGAAAGGTAATTTTCCGGCATAGTTTTCAATTAGGATACCAATAAATCTTTCTAAAGAACCAAACAATGCTCTATGTAACATTACAGGAACTTTTTTATTACCATCCTTAGCAACATAGGATGCACCTAATCTATTCGGTAAATTTAAATCTACTTGTAAAGTACCACATTGCCAATCTCTCCCGATGGCATCTCTTAAAACAAATTCTATTTTAGGTCCGTAAAATGCTCCTTCACCTTTATTTATTGTGTACTCAAGTTTTGATTGCTTAATAGCAGAAAGAAGTGCTGCTTCAGATTTATCCCAAACACTGTCATCGCCCACGCGTTTTTCAGGCCTATCAGAATATTTTAATATTACATTTTCAAAACCTAAATTTTTATAAATTTCTAAAATTAAATTTGTGACTGATAATGACTCTTGTGTTATTTGATCTTCAGTGCAAAATATATGTGCATCATCTTGGGTAAAAGCCCGAACTCTTAAAAGTCCATGCAACGCACCAGATGGTTCGTATCTATGAACTTTTCCAAATTCAGATAATTTTAGTGGTAAGTCTCTATAACTTTTTAAACCTTGATTAAAAACTTGAACGCAACCTGGACAATTCATAGGTTTTACAGCAAATGTTTTTTCGTCTGGAGTTTCAGATGTAAACATATGTTCTCCAAATTTGTCCCAGTGACCTGATTTTTCCCACAATGTTTTATCTAGCAATTCGGGCGTATTAATTTCTTTGTATCCAGCGAGTCTTTGTTTAGCTCTCATGTACTCAACTAATCTTTGAAATAATAGCCAACCTTTTTCATGCCAAAAAACTGAACCAGGACTTTCTTCTCTGAAATGAAAAAGATCCATCTCTTTTCCTAGTTTTCTATGATCCCTTTTTTCAGCTTCTTCTAATCTATGCAAATAATCATCGAGTTCTTTTTTAGAGGCCCAACACGTTCCATAAATTCTTTGAAGCATTTCATTATTTGAATCGCCTCTCCAATAGGCTCCTGATACTTTTGTTAATTTAAATGCTTTTCCTATTTTTCCAGATGAAGCTAAATGTGGCCCCCTACACAAATCATGCCATGTATCTCCATGATGATATACTGATAATTCCTCATTTTCAGGTATGCTCTCTATAATTTCAGCTTTGTACTTTTCTCCAATTTTTTTAAAATGTTTAATAGCCTCATTTCTTTTCCAAACCTCTCTTTTGGTTTTTACATCCCTATCAATAATTTCTGACATTTTTTTTTCAATTTTCTTTAAATCATCACTTGTGAAAGGTTCTTTTCTTGCAAAGTCATAATAAAAACCATTTTCGATAACGGGGCCTATTGTTACCTGCGTGCCTGGAAATAATTCTTGAACAGCCATTGCCATTATATGCGCAGCATCATGCCTTATTACCTCTAAACCTTCTTTATCTTTTGGAGTTATGATTCTTACCTTTGCATCTTTAGTTATATTATGACTTAAATCTTTTAAGTTACCATCAACTTCCATGATTAAAGCAACTTTTTCTAAGGACTTGCTAATTTTCTTTGTTAAATCAAAGCCTGTAATAGAATTTTTAAATTCTATTTTTTTTCCATCTAATAGTTGAATTTGGGGCATTAATTTTTAATTAATCTTTTATATTCTTTTAAATTAGATTGGCACATTGTTTCAACATCAAATTTTTTCGTAACATTTTTTCTGCCTTCATTACCCATAAATTTTAAATCATCCACTGATAATTGAATAACAGTATTTAAAATTTTAGCAAGTTCTCTTGGATCATCGTGCTTATACAAAAAACCAGTTTTTTTATTGATTATAGTTTCTTTTGATCCTCCTATATTACTTGCAACAATCGGTTTACCCATTGCTTGGGCCTCTACTGAAACTCTACCAAAAGCTTCTGGCTCAATTGAAGCTGATACCACGACATCTGCTAGTGAGTAAGCTAATGGCATCTCCTTACAGTGTTGAATAAATTTTATTTTCTTGTTCAGTCGGTATCTTTGAACAAGATTAATTAATTTTTTCGAATAAACTTTCCTTCCTTGATCTGATCCAAGTATTACTGCTTGAAAATTAGTTATATTATAATCCTCAATTAAAATATTTAATGACTCGATAAACTTTTCTTGTCCTTTCCAATATGTCAGTCTTCCTGGTAAAAGAATTGTAAATTTATTAGAAGATAAATCCCACTCTTGCTTTAGTTTTTCTTGTTTAAGAACTGATATATTTTTTGGATTAAAATAATCTACGTTTATGCCTCTAAAAATTACTCTAAGTTTTTTTTCTTTGCTTAAATACTCCCCATAATTTTCATTAATGTGACTAAATATAAAATTAGACCCTGCAATAGTTAATTTTGCTCTAAGCATAATGCTATTGTAAAATTTTTTTATGTTGCTTTTAAAATTATAAGTTCCATGAAATGTTGTAACAAATGATCTTCTTGTTATGAGCGAAGCAAAGTAGCACGACCAAGCTGGTGCGCGACTTCTCGCATGGATGATATTAATTTTAAATAAAAAAATATAAATAACTAAAACTAAAGTATTAAACAAAATTAAAATAGGATTTTTTGAATGAACAGGTAGTCTAATTAATCTCACTTTATCCTTTTTGATGAATTTGATTAGCTCTCCACCAGAAGTAGCTAAAAATGAACCACAATCATTTTCTGATAAAAAATGAGCAATGTCATAGCAACCTGTTTCGGCTCCACCATAACCAAGCTTTGGTATAACTTGAAGAACATTTAATTTAGTAGTCATGCTAGTTGTTATATAATAGCACTTAAATATTTTAATATGAAAAAATTCAAAAATTTAAAATTATCAAAGTCAAAAAAACTGAGATTTATTGATAATTACTTTAAAAAAAAACTTTATATTGTTTTTTTACATGGATTCATGTCTGATATTGAGGGAAAAAAACCTCAAACGCTTCTTCACTTTGCAAAAAAAAATAAGTTAGGTTTTTTAGCGCTTGAGTATTCGGGTCATGGAAAATCGTCTGGTAATTTTACTGATGGCAATATCAGTAAATGGACGAATGACGCAAAAACTGGAATAAAGAAAATAGTTAAAAAAAATAATTTTATTTTGGTTGGTTCAAGTATGGGATCATGGATCAGCCTTAATCTTTTTAAATACTTCAAGAAGCAAATTCTAGGATTTATTGGAATAGGTTCTGCGCCTGAATTTTTAACAAGATTAATGTGGAATAAGTTTAATAATAAAATCAAATCTGAATTAGTTACTAAAGGCAAAACGTTTATTAAAAGTGGAAAATATGAATATCCAATTACTTATCAATTAATAAAAGATGGAAGAAAAAATAAAATTTTAAATAAAAAAATTAATTCTAAAATTCACGTTACAATGATACATGGAAAAAAAGATGAAGTCGTCCCAGTAAAATTCTCTAGATATGTTTTGTCAGTTTTTAGCAAAGCTAAAAAAAAATTAATAGTAGTTAAAAATGGAGATCATAGCTTATCTAACACAAAACAGTTAAAAATAATTATAAGATCATTAAATAAAATCGTTAACAATATTATCTAAACCCTCTTTGTAGCTTGGATAAATAAATTGATAATTAAAAAAATTTTTTATTTTTTTGTTATCAACTTTTTTTGACTCTTTATAAAAATCTTTTAACATTCCTTCTTCTAAATCCTCTACCTTTAAAGGATTTGGTTTATTCATTTTTAGTAATAAAGCACCATATACGGCTACTTCTTCTTGGGATGCTGGCTGATCATCAGAAATATTAAAAATCTCATTTGTTTTAAATTTTTTTAAAGAAAAAAATAAAATATTAGCGATATCTTCAACGTGAATTCTTGAAAAAAAATGTTTTTCTTTTTTTATAATTTTTGCTTGACCAGTTTTAAGTCTTTTTAGAATATTATTTTGTTTTGAATAAATTCCAGACAGTCTAAAAATTTGTAAAGGTAGATTATTCTCTTTTGAAAATACTCGCCAATCATTTTCTGCTTGTAATCTATTTTTGCCATTCAAAGTCGAAGGTTTTGTTTCACTTTTTTCATTAACCCATTCACCGTTATGATCTCCATACACACTTGTAGCAGACAAATAAGTTATCCATTTCGCTTTTACGGTTTTTAAAGAGTCTTTAAAATTCTTAATTACTATATCTTCGCCAGAAATTGGAGGAACAGAAACCAAAATATAATCTGCTTCTTTTATTTTTAAATTAATATTTTCATCAAACTTATTATTTTCAAATTCGTAAGAAGTAAAACTTATCCCTTCAAAAACTTCTTTATGAGTCTCTTGTCTTGAAGTTACACTCAATTCTAAAGTCAGGTTTTGGCTGATTATTTTTTTTACAAAATGTTTTGCAACTTGGCCAAATCCAAAGCAAAAAACTTTTATAGTGTTCATTTAACTTGCTTTCTTAACGCTAGTTTTTAAGCTTATAGGATTTTTTAATTTGTCTAACATCTCAATAGGGCAAATTTGTTTAAAATTTTTAAGTTCATCTTTATAATTATTCAATATGCTTTTTCCTATTTTCGAGTTTGTTTCTTTGACAAATATATTCAAGCTTTCTTTTAAAAAAGACTTCCAATAATCTGTTTCAATTTCTTGCCAAATTATTGAAGCTGGATTAGCAAAATTTTCAAAGGTATTTTTTTTATCATAAACAAAGGCCATTCCCCCTGTCATACCTGCTCCAAAATTATCACCTACTTCTCCTAATATTATGGCTGTTCCTCCGGTCATATATTCACAGCCATGAGCTCCACATCCTTCTACTACTGAAAAGCTTCCAGAGTTTCTAACTGCAAATCTCTCTCCGGCTTGTCCTGATGCAAACAACTTTCCTGAAGTTGCTCCATAAAGAACTGTATTTCCAATAATTGTATTTTCATTAGAAACTAAAGAACTCTTAGAAGAAGGATATACAACGATAGTCCCTCCAGACAATCCTTTCCCAACATAATCATTACAATCACCTTCGACTGTAAGTTTAATCCCTTTAGTTAAAAAAGCACCAAGAGACTGTCCCGCGGATCCCTCTAGTTTTATATGAACTGTATTTTCTTCTAATTTGTTGTTGCCAAATTTTTTATATATATGATGAGATAACCTTGTTCCAACAGATCTTGACGTATTTTCAATTTCGTAATTGAATTCGTTCTCTGACTCAGTCTTAATTTTATCTTTTATATCAGACCAAATCTTTTCATCTAAAGTGTCTGGAACTTTATTAATATGTTTATCTTTACAATATCGTAGATTTTCACCTGGGTCTGCTTGAACTAATAAAGGATTTAAATCTAAATCATCTAAATTTGATGCGCCCTTGTTTACTTGAGTTAATAAATCTGTTCTTCCGATAATTTCATTAATTGACTTAAAACCTAGAGAGGCAAGAATTTCTCTAACTTCAGTTGCGGCAAATTTAAATAGATTTACAACTTTCTCCGGTGTGCCTGTAAATTTTTCACGTAAAGCTTCATCCTGACTACAAACTCCAACTGGACATGTATTTGAATGACATTGTCTTACCATGATACATCCCATTGCAACTAAAGAAGAGGTTCCCATGCCATACTCTTCAGCTCCCATCATAGCAGCCATTACTATATCTCGACCAGTTTTTAGTCCACCATCAGTTCTTAAGGTAACATTATGTCTTAAATTGTTTAAGGTAAGAATTTGATTAGCTTCTGTTAAACCCATCTCCCATGGTATACCTGCATATTTAATGCTCGTTTGAGGGCTAGCACCAGTTCCACCTGAATGACCAGAAATTAAAATGATATCAGCTTTTGCCTTAGCAACTCCTGCTGCAATTGTTCCTATTCCAGTTGATGCAACTAATTTAACTCCCACTCTAGCACCAGGATTAATTTGTTTTAAATCGTAGATAAGTTGTGCCAAATCTTCTATCGAGTAAATATCGTGGTGTGGAGGAGGAGATATTAATGTAACTCCTGGCGTTGAATGTCTTAATCTTGCTATTTCTTCGGTAACTTTAAAACCTGGAAGTTGTCCTCCTTCACCTGGTTTTGCTCCTTGAGCAATTTTGATTTCTATTTCGTTAGCATTATTTAAATAATCAACAGTCACGCCAAATCTAGCAGATGCAATTTGTTTAACTCTTGAGTTTGCACTATCTCCATTAGGTAAAGTTTTAAATCTTTTAGCATCTTCTCCGCCTTCTCCACTACAAGAAGCTCCTTTAATTCTATTCATACCCATAGCTAGGGTTTCATGAGCCTCAGCTGATAATGCTCCATGGGACATGCTCCCGCTGCCAAATCTTTTTAATATCTCCTCAATTGGCTCTACTTCATCAACGCTAATAGGTTTTCTCTTTTTTTTAAATTCTAGTAGATCTCTTAAATTGATAGGAGGTAAGTTATGTATTCCAGCTGAATACTTTTTATATAATTCATAAGAACCACTGCCCACAGCGCTTTGTAACAAATGGATTAATTTTCCTTGATACTGATGGTCCTCGCCACTTTTTCTAAATCTATACAAACCACCAATAGGTAAGGTAAAAACATTTTTAGTATTAAATTTTTCATGAAGTTCTTTAATCTTTCTCTCAATTCCAATAATCCCAATTCCTGAAATTCTTGAAGACATGCCAGGAAAATAGTCCGATACTATTGCTCTACTTAAGCCAACTGCTTCGAAATTACATCCGCCCCTATAAGAACTGATTACTGATATCCCCATCTTGGACATGATCTTTAAAAGGCCAGCATCAATTGATTTTTTAAATTTATTTACACATGTTTTAAAGTCTGACTTTCCAAATAATTTTTTTTCAAATCTTTGGTAAATACTGTCTATTGCCAAATAAGGATTTACAGTTGTAGCTCCAACTCCTATTAAAATTGCAAATGAGTGTGTATCCATTGCATCGGAACATTCGATATTCAAAGAACAATAACCTCTTAGACCGTGCTTTACCAAGTGTGAGTGAACTGCTCCCACAGTTAATATGCTTGGTATGCTTGCTTTTTTGTTTGATATATTTTTATCAGATAAAACTAAGCAAGTGCTTCCTTGTCTGACAGCTGTTTCTGCTTCTTCTCTAATTAACTCAATTCTTTCTTTGAGGGTTTTTTCAATATCAAAAGTACAGTCGATAACTTTAACTTTTTTTGCAAAAAATTTTTTAAATTTTTTAAATTGCGAGTTAGTAAGTACTGGACTATCTAAAACATAAATATTTTCCTCTGTAAGATTATCAAAATCTAAAATATTACCTAGATTTCCAAATCTTGTTTTTAAACTCATTACTTTATTTTCTCTCAATGAGTCTATTGGAGGGTTAGTTACTTGACTAAAGTTTTGCCTAAAATAATGTGAGACAGGTCTAAAATGACTTGATAAAACTGCGACAGGAGTATCATCGCCCATTGACCCTGATGCTTCTTTTCCTTCTTCAGCCATTGGATGAAGTATTAACTCTAAATCCTCAATACTTAATCCAGACAAGTACTGGCGCTTTCTTAGTTCTTCACTTAAAAAATTTGGTTTTTCATCATCAGATGAAATTTTTTTTTCTAAATCTATTATTTGCTTATTATATTTTTTATAATCTTTAGCTAAAAGATCTTTAATTTCTTTATCTTTGAATAATTTTCCTTTTTTTAAATCAATAGCTATTATTTGACCTGGGCCAAGTTTTCCTTTCTCAATAATTTTATCTTCTGAAATTTTAATCATTCCAGTTTCTGATCCAGCAAAAAATAAATCATCAGAGGTAATCGAATACCTTAGGGGCCTTAATCCATTTCTGTCTGAAGAAGCTAAAACCCATTTGGCGTCAGTTGCGCAAATAGCAGCCGGACCATCCCATGGTTCTATAGTGCTGTTGAGGAAATTAAATAAATCTTGATGGTTTTTTGGAACAGTTTTACTTCTTTTTGACCAAGAGTCTGGGATCATCATCAGTTTGATTAATGGTGCTAATTTTCCTGAGTGAGTTAAAAGTTCAAAAACATTATCGAGAGCACCTGAATCAGAAGAGCTTCGGATAACTGGTTTTAAATTTTTAACATCTTTAAAAAGTAGACTTGACATATCTTGCTCATGAATTTTCATCCAATTTATATTCCCCTTAACTGTATTAATTTCACCGTTGTGAGCTAAGGTTCTGAAAGGTTGAGCTAGATCCCAACTAGGGAAGGTATTAGTGGAGTATCTTTGGTGAAAAATTGCAAATCTTGAAGTTAGTTTTTCATCATTAAGATCAGGGTAAAACTCAGATAGCATTTCAGCTAAAAACATACCTTTATAAACAATAGATCTTGAGCTAAATGAACAAATATAAAAGTCCTTAATTTGTTTATTCCTAGCAACTTTTTCAATTTTTTTTCTTGTCTCAAATAAATCTCTTTCAAGATCATTGGTTTGCAATGACTCATTTTTCTTAAACATTACTTGAGCGATTTCTGGACGATTTTGATCAGCTGTTTTACCTAATACACTAGAGTTAATTGGCACTTGTCTCCAGCCATATATATAATAATTTTCATCTAATAGAGCTGACTCAATAATCTCTCTGCATTTTTCTTGTTCAAAGTAATCTGTTCTTGGAAGAAAAACCATTCCCACACAAATTCTTTTACTTTCATCAAGAGTGTGCCCAGTAGCTGATATTTTTTCTTTAAAAAAATCAGGCGCTATTTCTATTTGAATTCCTGCTCCATCACCAGATTTTCCATCTGCGTCTACAGCTCCTCTATGCCAAATAGCTTTGAGCGCCTCAATCCCGTATTCAACAATTTTTCTTGATTTTTTTCCATTTGTAGATGCGATCAATCCAACGCCACATGCGTCATGTTCCATGTCTGGAGAGTAATTAAAACTTTTCTCTAAAATTTTTTTATTTTTTTTGTAATTATTCATTTTAATTATGCAGCCACTTCAGATTTGTTTTTGTTCTCTTTATCTTGTAAATATTTATCAATTTGTGTAGCAGCATCACGGCCATCTCTGATTGCCCATACCACAAGTGAAGCTCCTCTCACAATATCTCCAGCTGCAAACACTCCATCTAAATTTGTTTGCATCGATTTTAAATCAATTTTTAAAGTCCCCCACTGAGATACGACTAGCTCTTTAGCATCAAATAACTTAGGTAAATTTTCAGGATCAAATCCTAAAGATTTAATCACAAGATCTGCTGGGATCTTATATTCTGATCCTTTATCAATTTCAGGTCTTCTTCTGCCTGATGAGTCCGGTTCACCTAATTTCATTTTATTTACTTCAACTGCTTCAACTTTATTTGTTCCAATAAAACTTTTTGGACTTGTTAACCAAACAAATTCTACTCCTTCTTCAATTGCATTCCCTACTTCTCTTGCTGATCCTGGCATATTTTCTCGATCACGCCTGTATAAACATTTTACTGATTTAGCTTTTTGTCTAATTGATGTTCTTACACAATCCATTGCTGTATCACCCCCACCAATTACAACAATATTTTTTCCTTCTGCATTCAAAGTACCATCATCAAATAATTTTACTCTGTCGCCCAAACCTTTTCTATTAGAAGCAGTTAAAAAATCCATCGCTGGAAAGATATTTTGAAGATTATGACCTGGTATATCTATTTCTCTAGCTTTATAAACCCCTGTTGAAATTAGTATCGCATCATGTTTTTCTTTAAGTTCATATAAAGTTTTATCTTTTCCAACCTCAAAGTTTTGAACAAATTTTATGCCAGTTTCTTTTAATAATTTTGTTCTTCTTTCAACGACAAATTTCTCTAATTTAAAGTTTGGAATACCATAAATTAAGAGACCACCTGGCCTATCGTACCTATCATAAATTGTTACTTGATAACCTAATTTTCTTAATTCTTCAGCGGAAGCCATTCCTGCTGGACCAGCACCTATAATTCCGACTGTTTGTTTTAGTTCTCTTTTAACCTTAAAAGGTTTTACCCAGCCCTTATCCCAAGCTGTATCTGTTATATATTTTTCTATAGATCCAATAGTGACGGTCCCATGGCCTGATTGTTCAATAACACAATTCCCTTCACATAACCTATCTTGAGGGCAAATTCTTCCACATACCTCTGGCATATTATTCGTGCTTTGAGACACTTCATAGGCTTCTTTTAGACGGCCCTCTGCAGTTAGCTTCAACCAATCTGGGATATTATTGCTCAGCGGACAATGTATTTGACAAAAAGGAACTCCGCATTGAGAACATCTACTTGATTGATCTGTTGCTTTATTTGTTATGTATTCTTTATAGATCTCATTAAAATCACCTTTTCTTTTTGATGTACTTCTTTTTTCAGGTGTTTCCTGTTTGAGGTCAACAAATTGAAGCATTTTTTTTGTCATGGATGATCTAAATAAGGCAAGAATAGAGTTAATGATAGTTATTAAAGGTCAACATTAATTACCTTTATTATAAAAAACCTTAAAAATTATAGTTATTTTATGCATACCTGATATGCATTAAATATTGCCAATAAAAAAACAATCTTTAATTTTATTTTTTGAAAAGTGATTGAAATTTTTATCTTATCTTTAATTCAAGGAATAGCAGAGTTTTTACCTGTTAGCTCTTCCTCGCATTTAATCATTGCTTCTGACTATCTAGAGCTTGAAAAGGGTTTATCAATTGATGTGAGTTTACACTTAGGTTCATTTATTGCTGTTATAGTTTATTTCTATAAAGACATCATTAATTTCTATAAAGATAAAATTCTTTTTTTAAAAATAATTATCTCGTCTATTCCAGTAATGTTAGTTGGAGTTATTTTAGTTGAAACAAATTTTATTGAAAAGATAAGAAATATTGCAACTATTGCGTGGACAACTTTAATTTTTGGTATTTTATTGTTTATAAGCGACAAATTCAAAACTGAAAAAACTATTGAAAAAAATTTTAGTTTAAAATCAGCAATTTTTATTGGATTTCTACAAATTTTAGCATTGATACCAGGGGTAAGTAGGTCAGGAATAGCTATTACAGCTGCTAGATTTTTAGGGTTTGAAAGAGTCGGCTCAGCAAAAATATCTTTTTTAATATCTATACCTGTCTTGGGGGCTGTTTCTATTTTTGGATTAAACAATATTATTTTTTCTGAAAATCAAGATTTTGCTAAATTAAATATTTTTGCAATAATCTCTGCTTTTTTCTTCTCTCTTATAACAATCAAATATTTTTTAAAATATCTCAACAAATTCAGCTTAAATGCATTTGTTTATTATAGGCTTTTATTAGGAATTATTCTTCTTACTTTAGCTTATTTATAATATTAATGATAAACTAATTAATATAATCAATACTAATACAAAGAAAACTATTACTGACTTTTGTAGAGATAAATTTGTTAAAATTTTCATTTTTTTATATTTAATAAATTTTTTTCTATAAAACAATAAATTAATGTAAACAAATATTTAGATCTTAATTCTTTTATTCTAAATTTTGACTCCCCTTTTTTTCTTCCCATCCAATTTATACTAGTTATTTTATAATTGTAATTACGTGAAATAACTTTTAATGGAATTTCTAAAAAAACGTTAAAGCTTTCTGATATGATCGGCATAACTTCTAAAAGCACATTTTTTTTATAAATTTTAAAAGCATTAGTATAGTCATTGTATTTGTTCCAAAAAATTAAACTTACAAAAAAATTAAAAATTCTATTAAGTATAAGTTTTTGAAAAGGATAATCAATTATTTTTGAATACTTCGTAAATCTTGATCCTAAAACTGCATCATAGTTTCCTGTATTCATTAATTCATTATATTTAATTAAATCATTTATATCATCAGATTGATCAGCCATCATAATTGCTATATTTTTTCCTGATGCATTTAATATTCCAAGATTTATTGCTCCCCCCAAGCCTCTTTTTTTATTATTAAGTACTTTGAAATTTTTAAATTTTTTAGCTAAATTTTCCGCTTTATCTAAAGTGTCGTCACTACTAAAATCGTTAATTAATAGTACCTCATAATCAACATCTTTAAGACCATTTAAAAAATAGTTAAAAACATCTGAAATAATATTTGATTCATTGCGAACTGGTACTATTATCGAAAGCATAAGTTAGTTTATTTTTACTTATTAGTAAGATATTTAATTTATAATGAAAATACTTATTACAGGCGGATGCGGATTTGTAGGATCAAATTTAGCTATTTATCTAAAGAAAAAAATAAAAAATGTTAAGATTTCAAGCCTTGATAGCCTTTTACGTGAAGGTTCTCTAGAAAATAAAAAACGTCTTATTAAGTCAAAAATTAAAAATTATAAAATTAACATTGAAAATTATAAAAAGATTAAATTATTGCCAAAATTTGATTTGGTTATTGATTGTTGTGCAGAACCAGCAATTGAGATATCAAAAAAAGAGCCTGATAGAGTTTTCAATACTAATTTAGTGGGGACTTTTAACATTTTAAAAAAGTGTGACAAGGATCGAGCAAATATAATTTTTTTGTCTTCAAGTAGAGTTTATTCCATCTACAATCTAAGAAAAATAATTAAAAATTCAAATTTAAAAAAATCTCTAAAAATTAAAAAAAAAATTGATGAAAAATTTCCCACTGACTCTGCAAGTTCACTTTATGGCTTTACTAAATTTGCCTCAGAAAAGTTAATCAAAGAATTTTTTTTTGTTAACAAATTAAAATTTATTATAAATAGATTTGGAGTAATTGCTGGTCCGTGGCAATTTGGCAAACAAGACCAAGGTTTTGTTCCATTATGGGTAGCAAGACATATAAATAAAATGAAATTATCTTACATAGGCTTTGGCGGGAAAGGTAATCAAGTGAGAGATGTAATTCATATTGATGATGTAAGCAATATAATCTACTTACAAATATTAAAATTTAAAGAAATTTATAATGAAACCTTTAACATCGGTGGAGGACCACTGAATGCTATTTCTCTGAAAAATCTTACAGCAAAATGTGAGAAAATAACTAAACATAAAATCAAAATTGGAAGTATTTCAAAAACTTCAAATTTTGATATTCCTTATTATGTAACAAATAACAGTAAGATAAAAAAATTTTATAAATGGAAACCCGGCAAAAGCATAGATCAAATTATTAAAGATATTTATAATTGGTTAATAAAAAATAAAATGGTACATAAATATTTTAAATGAGTTTAGCATTAATAACAGGTTCTTGTGGTCTGGTTGGTTCTGAGTCATCCCTTTTTTTTTCTAAAAAAGGTTTTCAGATACTTGGAATTGACAATAATGCTAGGAAATTTTTTTTTGGAAAAGATGGAGATGTATCTTGGGTAAAATCTAAATTAAAAAAAGAAATTAAAAATTATAAACATTATAACGTAGATATAAGAAATTACGATTCTCTTAAAAAAATTTTCAACAAATTTAAAAAGAAAATTTCAGTCATTATCCATTGTGCAGCTCAACCATCCCACGATTGGGCAAAAAATAAAGCTTTTATTGATTTTGAAATTAATGCAAAAGGAACTTTAAATCTTTTAGAACTAACTAAAATTTATTGTCCAGACGCACCTTTCATTTTTATGTCAACAAATAAAGTTTACGGAGATAATCCCAATAAACTTCCGCTAGTTGAAAAATCTACCAGATGGGAAATTAAAAATAGTCACAAATTTAAAAACGGAATTGATGAGTCTATGTCTATTGATGATTGTACACATAGTTTTTTTGGAACTTCGAAATCATATGCAGACTTAATTGTGCAAGAATATGGTGTGAACGTAGGTTTAAAAACTGCATGCTTTCGGGCAGGATGCATAACTGGTCCAAATCATTCAGGAGCTAAATTACACGGGTTTTTATCCTTTTTAGTAAAATCATCTTTAAAATTAAATACTTACAATTTAATTGGTTATAAAGGAAAGCAAGTAAGAGATAATATTCACAGTAATGATTTAGTGAGTTGTTTTTGGCAGTTCTTTAAAAAACCAAGATATGGTGAGATTTATAATACTGGTGGAGGACGTTTTTCTAATTGTTCCATAATAGAAGCATTGAATATTTTAGAAGATTATACAGGTAAAGAAATAAGGAAAAAATTAATAAAAAAAAATAGAATAGGTGATCACATCTGGTACGTCTCGGATATGAAAAAATTTAAGAAACATTATCCAAAATGGAAACAAATTTATTCTACTAAAAAAATATTACATGAATTAATTGATAATTTTGAAAAATAATATATCCAAAAGCTCCCTAACGGCTAGTTTAGTAATATTTTTAATTAGCTTGTTCTGTAGATCGATTATATCATACTTTTACAGTGATAAAGTTTTAGTAAACGAATGGTTAATACTAGTAGAAAATCTTTATTATCATAACTCCTTATCATTAATACGATTTGGCGATCTTTTTTTACCTAACCTTTGGATGCCGCCTTTATATGCTTACTATATTTATCTTCATACATTTTTATTTGGTATTGGTGAAGACTTAGTTAAATCTGTTATCATATCACAAGTTATAGTTTCATCTTTCACTTCTGTAATTTTTTTTAAGATCCTAAAAAATTTATTTGAATATAATTTGGCAATAATTGGATCAATTATTTTTTGTATTTTTCCCATTATTGTTTATTCCTCAAGTCAAATATCATCAATTACTATTCATTTATTTCTTTCAATTCTATTTCTCTATTTAGTTTTAAAAATAATCTCTAAACAAAAATCTAACGATTTAATTCTAGGAGTAGTTTCTGGTTTGTTAATTCTTACTAGCCGCGACTTTATCTTGGTATATATTTTTACACTTATCTTTATATTGGGTTTCAAGTTTCTAAAAATAAGAAATATATTTATAATTTTACTTATTAGTTTAATAACTGTTTCGCCATATATAATAAGAAATTACATGGCATTTGATAAATTAATTGTACACTCTGGGTTAGGGTATAATTTGTGGAAAGCTTATAATCCTGAAACTAAAATTGAAGGATTTCAGAATAGTAATCCCAAAGGCGAAGAACAAAAATATACAGATGAGTCTAATCAGCTTAAATTGAAATTGAGAGAGGTGAAAAAAGATAAATTCTATAGATTAAATGAGGATAAAATATATTTAGATCAAGCTTTAATTTATATTTATGAAGACCCTGTAAAATACTTTAAATTATTTTTTAAAAGATTGTTTTCTTTCTACTTTATTGACTTAAACTCTTCGCAAAAAAACTATTATAATTTTTTTCATATAGTTCCTAACCTGATAGTTTCAATTTTATCAATTTTTGGATTTATTTTATATAAAAAAAATAATTTTAGATTAAATTACTTAATATTAATTACTTTAATTCTTGTTTTCGTTTATGCATGTTTTGCAATTCTTCCGAGATATAAGGTGTATATTTTACCGATGCAAATAATTTTTAGTTTATGTTGTTTGCAAAATTTATTTTCACTTTTAGTTAAAAAGAATTAATTGTCCACTTTGTGTTTGAATGCCTTTATCTAAATCTATCTTGAGATCTGCTACTGCTTTTTTAACACCTTCTTGATTTATTAAATTATAATCATCGAATAAAACAATAGCATTTTTTTCTAATCTGCTTTTGATAAAATTAAATGTATCTAAAGTTGATTGATAAAGATCAAAGTCTAAATGAACAAAACTAAACTTTATATTATTAATCTTATTCATATCTTCTTTTTTTAATTTTGGAAAATATCCAACTATAGTCTCTAACTTTGAATTTTTTTTTAATAAAATTTCATTTATTGTCTCTGTCATTTCTGTGTGACTAAAATTTTTAAATCTAGTTTTTATTGTAAATGGTAAGTACTTTCCATGATAATGCTCATCATATTTAGACACGTTCTTTTTAATTTCATTCGCATGAAATCCAAAGCTATCAACAGAATAAATGTTCGAATTTTCTTTAATAAATTTTGCAATAGTAGTTAACGCGCCACCACGGTCTGTGCCAAATTCTATTATATTTGTTTGTCTGCCAGAAAATAACTTATTATGTAATTTTATTAGCTGATAAACAGTAAAATTTCTCTCTTTGTCTTGTGAAGATTTTTTCTTTATCGCTTTCCAATTATCTAAGAATTCTGGAGGATATATAATTTCAACTCCTAAAAAATACTTCCTTAAATTCCAAAATATTTGTGATAACCAAAGAATGATTATCATTTGTTGGTTTTCTGAAAAAAGTCTTCCTACTAGAGATCTTATTTTTTTGAAAATCATTAATTATAAATTTAAATACATTTTTTCTTAATTTATTTCAATTAATCCTAATTATTAAAATATTTGAGGCTTAATTGGTGCGCTTGCTAGGATTTGAACCCAGAACCTCCTGGTCCGTAGCCAAGCGCTCTATCCAGTTGAGCTACAAGCGCAATTTAATGATTTTAATTTTTCTAAATTTAAAATATTCTATTATTTAAATAATATCCATATCAAATTTAAAATGTCTTTTATTTCTAGAATAACCCTAACCAAAGAAAATTACCTTAGTTTATTACTCGCTTTTTTTCCGATCAGTTTTATAGCAGGGAACATGATTATTAATATCAATATAATTTTATTGATAATTTCTACATTAATCATTTTCAAAAATAATTTATTTAAGATTAATTTTTATTTTTTAGACAAATTAATTTTAGCTTATTTCACTTTAATTTTAATTACTGCAATTATTAATGATTATTATTTCTTTTCTGAAAATCTGTCTTGGAAAGGAAATTTTTCTACAATTATTAAATCAATTTTTTTTTTTAGATATCTTTTGCTCTACTTTGTATTAAGGTTTTTAATTGAAAAAGATGTAGTTAATCTTAAAATTTTTTTTATTTTTAGCACCGTCTCAGTATTGTTTGTATCTTTTGATATTTTCTATCAGTTTTTAAATGGTAAAGACATATTTGGTTTCGTTAGCACCGGTAGAAAACTCTCAGGTCCTTTTGGAGATGAGTTAATTGCAGGTGGTTATATTCAGCGTTTTTCCTTATTTGCTTTTTTTTTACTGCCTGTTTTCTTTTCTGAATTTAATTTTAAAAAATTTTACAAATTTATAATCCCTATTTTATTTATAATTTTTTTTACTGCTTTAATTTTGTCAGGAAATAGAATGCCTACAATTATGTTTTTATTTGCAATAATTTTAATTTTAATATTTCAAAAACAAACAAGAAAATTTTTCTTACCTTTTTTGATAATTTTTTCTTTAATTTTTAGCATCCTATTTCAAGCTAATGAACAAGTAAGAAATAATTTTCATAATTTTTACAATCAAGTTTCAAAAATTAGCGTTTTTGTGATTAATAAAAATTTTTTTGATGATAAGTCACCCCAATATTTAAAAGAATTTTCTACTTTTTATCAAACATGGCTTATGAATAAATATATAGGCGGAGGTGTTAAAAACTTCAGATACTATTGTCATAAGAGACCGGGAATAAAAAAAGATTCCAAGTTTATTTGTAATATGCATCCACATAACTACTACTTAGAAATTTTAACTGAAACAGGTATTATTGGAATGATTCTTATTTTATGTGTTCTTTTTAATATAATCTATCTTTCATTCATAAAAAAATATTTTCTAAATTCAAATTTAAGTAAAGATAATTTAATAATACCTTTTGTCTTTTTGTTTATTGTGGAAATTTTTCCTTTAAAAAGTACAGGAAGTTTTTTTACCACTGGCAATTCAACTTACATTTTTTTAATTATGGGTATTCTAATTGGGATAGTGAGAAAAAATAATTTTATTGAAAAAATAAATTAAAAATATAAATTTGTTTTAATGGATGATGTTTACATAATATCTGCTTTAAGGACCGCAGTAGGATCTATGGGTAAGTCTCTTAAAAAAATTAAAGCAGAGGAACTTGGTTCAGCTGTTATTTCAAGTGTAATCAAAGATTCAAATTTAGATAGTAGTGATATTGATGAAGTTATAGTAGGGCAAGTGCTGACAGCTGGCAGTGGTCAAAATCCTGCTAGACAGGCAGCAATGAAGTCTGGAATACCGAAAGAAAAACCTGCCTACACTGTTAATCAAGTATGTGGTTCTGGCTTACGCTCAATTGTATCGGGCTTTCAAAGCATAAAAGCAGGTAACTCAAAAATATTGATAGCAGGTGGCCAAGAAAACATGTCATTAGCTCCCCATGCTATTCAACTTCGTAACGGAAAAAAATTAGGTGATGCAGAACTTGTAGACACAATGATAAGAGACGGACTATGGGATATCTTTAATGGGTATCACATGGGTGTTACAGCCGAAAATGTAGCCGAAAAATTTCAAATCACAAGAGAAGAGCAGGATAAATTTGCTCTTGAGTCTCAAGAAAAAGCTTTAAAAGCCCAGAAAGAAAATAGATTTAAAGAAGAAATAATTAATTTCAAAATAAAATCTGAAAAATCAGAAATTAATTTCAGCAAAGACGAACATCCAAGAGAAGGAATTAATCTAGATGCTCTATTAAAATTAAAACCAGTATTTAAAAAAAATGGAACTGTAACAGCTGGAAATGCGTCAGGTATTAATGATGGAGCAGCTGCTGTCACTTTGATAGCCAGGACAGAGGCAGAAAGAAGGAAATTAAAAAAATTAGTATCAATAAAGTCTTGGGCTAGCTGTGGTGTTGATCCAGCTTTAATGGGAACAGGGCCAATTCCTTCTATTAAAAAAGCTTTGGAGTTGGCTGGTTGGACATTAAAAGATGTCGATCTTTTTGAAATTAATGAAGCTTTTGCGGCTCAAGGTATTGCTGTTGTAAAAACATTGTCTATTCCAATTGAAAAAGTAAATGTAAATGGTGGTGCTATTGCCTTAGGTCATCCAATCGGTGCATCAGGCACAAGAATATTAGTTACTCTCATACATGAGATGATGAAAAGAAATGTCAAAAAAGGTTTGGCAACGCTTTGCATAGGCGGGGGTATGGGTATTGCAATGTGTGTGGAAAGATAATTTATTTATCAATGGAGTTACCTATCGTTAATCACCCTGACTATGTAGCCAAAATTAATGATGATAATAAGTTTCCTATTAAAAAATTTGGCGCTCTTGCAAAGTATCTTTTAAAAACTAATGTAGTTCAAAAATTTCATGTCCCCAAAGAATGTTCTGTTGAAACATTGAAAACTTCTCACTCTTTAAAATATATAAATGATATTAAAAATAAAACTCTAAGTATTGCGGCGCAGAAAAAAATAGGTTTCCCAATTAATGATAGTGTTGTGAGGAGATCTTTTGTTGCAACTGGTGGAACTGTTCTAGCTAGCAAACTTGCTATCACGTCCAAACTTGCATGTAACACAGCTGGCGGTAGCCATCATGCTACTTTTGATTCAGGGGCTGGATACTGTGTATTTAATGATGTCGCTGTAGCAGCTAATTATTTAAAAAATAAAAGATATGCAAAAAAAATTCTAATTATAGACTTAGATGTACACCAAGGTAACGGAAATTCAGAGATATTCAAAAATGATAAAGATGTTCTAACATTTAGTATGCATTGTGCTTCAAATTACCCAGCAAAAAAATCGAAGAGTGATATTGATATAGATCTTAAAGATGGAATGGAAGACGAGGAATATTTAAATATTTTACATAAAAATTTGAAAGAACTTATCAAAAATAAATATGATTTTGTGTTTTATGTTGCTGGAGTTGATATTCATTTTGAGGATCGTTTAGGTAAGCTTAAAATTACCGATGAAGGTGTTAATAAAAGAGATCAAATAGTAATTGAAAATTTTTATTCTAAAAATACTCCTTTATGCGGCGTGTTAGGAGGGGGCTATAATAAAAGTTTTGAAAAACTTATTGAGCTTCATTCAATGTTACATAAAAATTGTGCAAATTATTTTAGCTGATCAATATTCTCAAAGTGTTTTAAAGCCTCAGGATTAGCTATTGCCTCTTTATTATTGATTGTTTCCCCCTGAATTACTTTTTTAACCGCTAACTCAACTATTTTACCACTTTTTGTTCTAGGAATATCAGGTACCTTAATAATTATTGAAGGAACATGTTTTGGTGAACAGTTTTTTCTAATTTTTGTTTTTATTGATTTTATTTTTTCATCATCTAAATCTTCATTGTTTTTTGTGGTAATAAAAAGAATAATTCTTACATCATCTTTATAATCTTGCCCAACTACCAATCCTTCGGTAATGAAATCAATATCTTCTACTTGTTGGTAAATTTCTGCTGTTCCTATTCTTACACCCCCTGGATTAAGAGTGGCATCGGACCTACCACGCATAATAAATCCATTATTTATAGTTCGTTCAATGAAATCACCATGATGCCAAATATTTTTAAATCTATTGAAATAAGCTTTATGGTATTTTTGCCCATTGTCATCACTCCAAAACTTAACAGGCATAGATGGAAAAGGTTTTTTGACTACCAATTCTCCCTTCTCGCCATCTTTTACACTGTTTCCATCATCAGTGAAAACATCTACATCAATACCCAAACTTTGACCTTGAATTTCTCCCATGTAAACATCTGAAAAAAGATTTCCTAAAACCAGACAACCAACTAAATCTGTTCCTCCAGCAATAGACGCAAGATGAACATCTTTTTTTATATTATCATAGATATACTTAAAGCTTTCCTCTGCTAAAGGAGAACCTGTTGAAGTAATTATTTTAATTGAAGTTAAATCTAAATTTTTACTGTTATATTTTTCATTCTTTAAATGATCTATATACTTAGCGCTTACACCAAAAAGATTAATTTTTTTATTTTGACAATACTCAAGAAGGATATCTATTTTTGGATACACAGGTGCCCCGTCAAACAAAAATATTGAAGAACCAGTAGCTAATCCTCCAACTAACCAATTCCACATCATCCACCCAGTGGTAGTATAATAAAATAATTTCTCGTTATCTCTTATATCGCAGTGAAGCATGAATTCTTTGTTGTGTTCAATTAAAACATTTCCAGCTCCATGGGTAATACATTTAGGTTTTCCTGTAGTGCCGCTTGAAAAAAGAACATATATAGGATGATTGAACTCAAACCGCTCAAAGCTTTCGTCTGCTTCGGTCTGATCTAAAACTTTTTCAAAGTTTAGATAATTTTTAAAATTTACCTCTTCTTCTTTATTATAAGCAAAAACTAAAGTTTTTTTTATTGATGGAATTTGTTTTAAAATACTTTCAACTTTTTCAAGGATATTAATTTTTTTACCATTATAAAAATAATGATCACTAGTGATTAAAATACTCGGTGCAATTTGTTTGAATCTATCTACAACTCCTTGAATTCCAAAGTCTGGAGAACATGAAGACCAAATAATTCCATTTTTTGCACAAGCTAAAAAACTTATAACAGTTTCAATTTTATTCGGAACATAAGCTGCAACACGGTCACCTTTTTTTAATCCTATAGATTTTAAATAACCTGAAAATTTACAGACCTTAATGTAAAGCTGCTCCCAAGAAATTTCTTCTTCAAAACCTTTTTCAGATAAAAAACTTATCGCGATTTCTGATGACCTTTTCTTTAAAATATTTTCAGCATAATTTAATTTAGAATCTGGAAAAAATTTAGTCTTGTTAAAAGTTTTGCTGTATTTAATTATTTCTTTGCCTTTATTTCCTATTATCTTCGAGTAATCCCAGAATTTTGACCAAAATTCTTCGGGATGTTCAATTGACCATTTCCACAATTTTCTGAAATTATAGTTGGATTTAAAATTTATGAATTTTGAAAAATCTTCTAGAAGAGACTCTTCTTTTTTTGTATCAGAAGGTTTCCACAAAAATTTTTCCATAAAAGCTAACTTAGCTTTTATTTTTTTATCTTAATAGATATTTTTTAAGAATAATTTTCTGAACTAAAGCTGCTCTATTTGTTTTAATATTTCTTCTTTTTAATAAAAAATTTATTAACCAACGCATAAGTCATATGATTAAATCTCCTTGGCCAAAAATGGCGGAAAATGTGTCAAAAATAGAATTTATTAGTCTAATTTGTATAATTCTTAGATGTTTATTATTAAACTGTTTTTTAATATGTTCCTCCCAGTTTATAATATCTATTATGGCTCAGAATATTTCAGTACCGGACATTGGGGATTTTAAAGATGTTGAAGTCATAGAAGTGCTTGTCAAACCAGGTGATCAAATTAATAAAAATGACCCGGTGGTTACTATTGAAAGTGATAAGTCTAGCGTTGAAATTCCATCTTTGATCTCAGGTAAGATAAAAGATCTTAAAGTTAAAATTGGAGACAAGGTCTCAGAGGGAAGTATCTTAGCTACAGTTGATAACGGCAAAGCTACTCTGGAACCTGTAAAAGAAAAAAAAACAAAGCCCATTGTAGAAAAGGAAATTAAAAAATCTAATGATAATGCAGCATCTGTAAGAGAAATAAAGAAAGTCTTCGCTGAGCCAGCTTCTAAAGATGATATTGATCCTATTGAAACTAATGAATGGATCGAGTCTCTTAATTCAGTTATTGAAAATGACGGTTCATCTAGAGCAAGCTTTTTATTAAATAAGGTTATTAATCAAGCTTATAAATCAGGTTTAGTACTTCCTGATACAAGAACAACGCCATACATTAATACTATTCCTCCTGAAGCAGAAATTAAATCTCCTGGAGACCAAAATATTGAAAAGAAGATTAGAGCTTACATAAGATGGAATGCTGCTGCAATGGTAGTAAAGGCAAATAAAAAAAGTCCAGAATTAGGAGGTCATATCGGAACATTTGCCTCTGCAGCAACTTTGTATGATGTAGGGATGAATCATTTTTGGAGAGCTAAAAATAATAAATTTGGTGGAGATCTTATATATTTTCAAGGCCACTCTGCTCCCGGCATGTACGCAAGAGCCTTTTTAGAGGGAAGGCTAACTTCAAAACAATTAGATGGGTTTAGACAAGAGGTTAACAAGGGAGGATTATCATCTTATCCTCACCCTTGGTTGATGCCGAACTTTTGGCAGTTCCCAACTGTTTCGATGGGTCTTGGTCCAATCATGGCAATCTATCAAGCAAGATTTCTTAAATATCTTATCAATAGGGGTTTAGTAAAAGATGAAGGTAGAAAGATTTGGGTCTTCCTGGGAGATGGTGAAATGGATGAACCTGAGTCACTAGGTGCAATAGGATTAGCCGCAAGAGAAAAATTAGATAATTTAATTTTCGTAGTTAATTGTAATCTGCAAAGATTAGATGGGCCAGTTAGAGGTAATAGTAAAATTATTCAAGAACTCGAAGGAAGTTTTAGAGGATCAGGCTGGAATGTAATCAAAGTAATATGGGGTTCATATTGGGATCAACTTTTAGCTAAAGATAAAACAGGTTTATTAATAAAGCGTATGAACGAATGTGTTGATGGTGAATACCAGGCCTTCAAAGCAAAAGGTGGTTCTTACGTTAGAGAAAATTTTTTTGGTAAATATCCTGAACTTAAAGAACTTGTTTCTTCAATGACAGATAAAGATATTTGGAGATTAAACCGAGGTGGTCATGATCCTCATAAAGTGTATGCAGCTTACGCAGCGGCTATGCAAAATACAGGTTCGCCAACTGTAATACTTGCAAAAACTATTAAAGGTTATGGAATGGGAAAAACAGGAGAAAGCGTAAATACTACTCACCAACAAAAAAAATTGGATGAGGAAGATCTTCTTTATTATAGAGACAGATTTAAAGTTCCTCTAACTGATAAACAGGTAAAAAATATTGAATATTACAAACCAAAAGAGGACTCTGAAGAAATAAAATATTTAAAAGACAAAAGATTAAAACTTGGAGGATTTATTCCAGAAAGGTCCTCTTTTGCTAAACAAATAAAAACACCGCCGAAAGATATATTTGAACCTTTTATGAAATCAACTGGTGTCAAAGAAATGTCGACTACTATGGCTTTAGTAAGAATGATGACTGCTTTGCTACGAGATAAAAATGTAGCTCCAAGGCTAGTTCCAATAATACCTGATGAAGCTAGAACTTTTGGAATGGAAGGGTTTTTCCAAAAAATCGGAATTTATGCACACGAAGGTCAAAAATATGAGCCTGTGGATTCCGAGCAATTAAGTTCATACAGAGAAGATAAAAGTGGCCAGGTATTAGAAGAAGGTATAAACGAGTCAGGTGCTATGTCTTCATGGATAGCTGCAGGTACTTCATACACTAATCATGACCTTGAAATGATCCCGGTGTATATATTTTATTCAATGTTTGGTTTTCAAAGAGTTGGAGATCTAGCTTGGGCGGCTGGTGATTCTCAAGCGAGAGGTTTTTTAATTGGAGCAACTGCGGGAAGAACTACACTAGCTGGAGAAGGACTTCAGCATCAAGATGGCCACAGTCATTTGTTGGCATCTAATATCCCAAACTGTATTAGCTACGATCCAACTTTTGCATATGAAATGGCAACAATTTTTAGAGATGGTTTGAGAAGAATGCATGAAAAGAAAGAAAATGTTTTTTACTACATCACTGCAATGAACGAAAATTATTCACATCCTGAAAAACCTAAGGGTTGTGATGAAGGAATTTTAAAAGGAATGTATTTATTTAAAGAAGGTAAGAGCACTGGAAAAACAAAAGTTCAACTTTTAGGCTCTGGAACTATTTTAAGAGAAGTAATCGCTGCTTCAGAGATTTTATCAAAAGATTATAATATTGATGCTGATATTTGGAGTGTAACAAGCTTTAATGAGCTCAGAAAAAATGGAATGGAAACAGAAAGACAAAATCTTTTAAATCCAAGTGATGCGCCAAAAAAATCCTATGTAAATAAATGTTTGGATAAAAGGGAAGGTCCAATTATTGCAGCCTCAGATTACACTAGAGCATTCGCTGACCAAATCAGACCTTACACTGAAAAATCATTTTATGCCTTTGGAACAGACGGATACGGAAGAAGTGATACTAGAAAAAATTTAAGAAAATTTTTTGAGGTTGATAAAGAACATATCGTTGCATTTACTTTGAGTGCTCTAGCTAAGGAACAATTAATAGGTTCAAAAGATGCAGAGAAAGCAATGAAAAAATTTAAAATAGATAAAGACAAAGTTTTTCCAACAAAATTATAAATGACTACAACTAAAATTACTATTCCAGATATGGGTGATTTCAAGGATGTTGAGGTAATCGAGGTTCTTGTAAAAAAAGGTCAAATAGTAAAAAAAAATGACTCATTAATTACGCTTGAAAGCGATAAGTCGAGTGTAGAAGTTCCATCCACACATGAGGGAAAAATTAACGAGGTAAAAATTTCAGTCGGAGATAAAGTTAATCAAGGTGATATAATTTTAACCCTTGAAACAAAAAGTTCTTCTAATGAAATAAAAGATAAAAAAGAAGTGCAACAAAAACCTAAGTCACAAAAAGTTATAAAACAAAGCACAATTGAAAAACAAGCGCCTGCTCCTGTCGTGCCACTTAGTGGAAAAAGTTCAGCTAGTCCAAATGTTAGAAAATTTGCTCGTGAACTTGGCGCTGATATTTCTAAAATACCAGGCACACAACGATCTGGCAGAGTTTCAAATGCTGATGTAAAAAAATTTATAAGATCACAAGTTTCGGTTGATCAAGGACAAATACAAAAGAAAGAGTCGTCAAAACATATTGAGGAATACAAGCATGAGGAATTTGGAGAGATAAAAATTGAAGAGCTTCCTAGAGTAAAAAAACTATCTGGACCACATCTTGTAAGATCTTGGACAGAAATACCTCACGTAACGCAACACGATGAAATTGATGTTACGGAAATGGAGCAATTTAGAAATACATTATATGATTACTATACTGGAGAAAAAATTAAGGTTACTCCTCTTGCTTTTATTGCAAAAGCTTTGGTAAGTGCTCTTAAACAGTTTCCTAACTTTAACGCTTCTTTAGACCCAAACTCAAATAAAGTAATTTATAAAAAATACTTCCACATTGGATTTGCAGTGGACACACCACATGGATTGATGGTTCCTAAAATAAGAGATGTTGACCAAATGAGCATTCAAAAAATTGGGGAAGAACTTAAAAATACAAGCCAGTTATGTAGAGATTTAAAAATTGATAAAAAGGAATTTTTTGGAGGCTCTATGACGATTTCCAGCTTAGGAGGAATAGGTGGCACGCATTTTACTCCTATTATTAATCCACCTGAAGTAGCTATTCTAGGTGTAGGCAAAAGTTTTGATAGATTGGTAAAAATTAAGAATAAAATTGTTTCAAGAAAAATTCTTCCAATATCATTATCATACGATCATAGATTAATCGATGGCGCTGAGGGAGCAAAGTTTTGTGTATATCTTGGAAAATGCTTAGGCAAAGATTTTGCATTTAAGCTAGCTATATAATTATGAATAAAACTTTTTTTTCATTTTCTTGCGCCATAGCTGTATCTATTATTTGGGGTTCTGCTTTTGTAGCTCAAGACATGGGAATGGATTTCTTAGGACCATTCGGTTTTACATTCGGAAGATTAATCTTAGGTTTTCTAACATTATTACCTTTTTTTTTAATATTTGATTACGGAAAAATAAAAAAAAAGAACTTTGATCAAAAAAAAGTTTGGCTCTACGCTTTGTTTATCGGATTTCTTTTATCTGTAGGAAATATTCTTCAGCAATTTGCACTTTTGTATACTGATGTCGCTAACACAGCTATGTTCACTATCTTGTATGTTGTAATTGTACCTTTAGTTGCAATTTACTTTTATGCAAAAAAAATACACTGGTCCGTATGGCCAGCAATATTAATATGTTTTGTTGGATCTTTTCTTCTGACTGAGATAAAAAATGTTACAGTAAGATTAGGTGATAGTATTGCTATTTCTAACGCATTTTTTTGGGCATTTCATATTGTATTTATCTCAAAATTTGTAAGATTTTTTAACTTTCCAATTACAATAGCCATGAGCCAATGTTTAATTGGTGCTTTAATTGCTTTTATACCAGCTCTAATTTTTGAAGATCTTACTTTGTCTAATTTATTTAAAGAGTCTAAAGAAATGCTTTATGCAGGTATATTATCAAGTGGTATTGCTTTCTTGTTGCAAGTTTATAGCCAGCAAAATTTAAATCCTGCTCCTGTAGCGATAATTTTTACACTAGAAGGTGTTTTTGCATCAATTTTCGGTTGGTTGATTTTAGATCAATATTTATCCGGTATTAAAATAACTGGAGTAGTATTTATTTTAGCTGCTGTAATATTTTCACAACTAGCCCCAATATATGATAAAAAAATTTATGGACGAAACTAATAAAGGTTTTATGAAACATTTGGGTGGTCTTGATTTAAAAAAGATCAATGAAACTCATTACGAATTTATTGTTGAAGTAAAAGAAATGCATTTGAATACTGGCAAAATTGCTCACGGCGGTTTTTTATCTACAATTGCTGATACTGGAATGGGTACGGCTGCACATAGAGTTGCTGGTGATAGAAGATGTGTAACTATTAATCTTGATGTGAAATTTATTTCAGCAGGCAAGTTAGGTGATAAACTAAAAGGCAAGGTAGAAATTTTAAAAAAAACAAAGACTTTAGTATTTATCAATTGTAAAATTTCTAGTGATAAAGAAATAATTGTTTCTGCTTCTGGTACTTGGAAAATTTTATAATAATTTCAAAAAACCAAAAGAAGGCACGTTTTCTAAAATCAAATAAAATGTTTTATTTTCAAAATCATATTTAATATCTCTTATTCTATTATCTAACTTGAGTCTCATAATTTGATTAGGGTTTTTCACATTAATAATATAAATAGATTCTGCTCGTAAAGATGAAACATAAAGGTTTTCATTATTTAAAATTATTTCACTTATTCCAATTGACGGATTAAAATACTTGTATGGCTCTTCAAAACCAAATTCAGAATGTGATTTTTTTAAATATCCTTTTTTTTTAAAAATTTCTTTTTTTTTTTTTGAATAAGCCTCTCCATATGATGAAATTGGCCAACCAAAATTTTTTACACCAGACTTATCCAAATTATTAAAATTGATTTCATCTCCACCTTTTGGCCCGTGCTCAGAATTTATGATGATGTTTTTGTCTTCCCAAAAGTATAAACCTTGTGGATTTCTGTGACCTTTAGATAAGATTTCAAAATCACCATTACTTTTGTTTATAGAAATAATTTTACCAAATAATGAATTATTGTCTTGAGCTAGATCATGCTCGTTGAAAAAACCTATACTTAACAAAATTTTGTTATCTTTAAACTTTTCTAGCCTGCCCCCACTTTGTAGCGAATAACCTTTCTCGTAAATATCTTTATTTTCAAATAAAATTGAAAAATTCAAAAAATTAAAATTTTTTCTTGCTTGATACACATTTATTGTTCCTCCCTCTGGAGTAATTTCTACAACGCTTGTATAAATAAAGTCTTCATAAAATAAAAGATCACGCACACCAGCAAAAACATTGCCTCTCTTTTCAACAATCTTTTTAAGATTGTTTGAAATGTATTTTTGATTAAGTTTTTTCTCCATTAAGTTTTCTTTATTAAAAAAAATAGTCTCTGCTTCTCCCGACATTACTAAAACTTTGTCATCCATAATTTCTAAATAATGAGCCCTTTTTGAATTTTCTTGTGCTTGCCAACCCAGTGATAAATCAAGACTGTGAAATGGAAGGAAAAATTTTTTTACTTGATAGTTAAAATTACCTTTTTCAAATTTTTGGTCAAAAAAAAGTTTTCCTTCGAGGCCCTGCTCATATTTTGCTAATTGTAACTCTAAAAACTTGTTTCTGTTAATTAAACGAGGTAGATAAAAAACTTTATCTCTAATATCTCTTGCTACTGAAGAAGGAATTACTTTTTTTAAAAGAAGAATTAAACTATTTTGTTTGTCGTAATTTCCACTAGTAATAGTACCGAGTATCAAAATAAATATTACAAAAAAAGTTATCAGTGCGAAGAAATATTTTTTTTTCATTCTATTTTTTTTTTCTTTTATAATTTAAGTACCCAAAAATAAGTAGTAGTACAGCTGCAAAAGGATAAACTATGGTTTTATCTGGTCTTTTAGGGTTTTCAATTTTAAAATTACTAATGATATCACCCATTTGCATGCCAGATTTTTTTGCTTCCCCTTTCCAATTTAATTTTTCAACTGTGAGTTGGCCATTCTGATCTGCTAATGTTAATCCATACTCTTCTAGGTTAAATTTATTTTCAAATTTACCTTTATCAATAACAAATAATTTATATCTTTCTCCGTATTCTGTGATCCGAGTAACTTTTATGTGGACTTCCTTTGAAGGATCAAAAGTTAAATTTTGAATATTTTTCGAAGAAAGCTTTTGTTCGTTAAACTTAGGGTAAAATTTTCCTAAAACATAGTCTGGAGCTAAGAAAGATAATGATATTATTAAAAAAGTGATTATTTCATACCATCTAAGTTTGTTGATGAACCATCTTTGGGTAGCAGCTGTAAAAACTAAAATACCAATTAAAGATGTTATTATAACTACAATAGCTTGCCAAAAACTTTCAATACCTATTAAAAGAAGTTCGTGATTAAATAAAAATACTATCGGTAAAATTCCTGTTCTCAAACTATACCAAATCGCTTGTAATCCAGTTCTCAAGGGATCTCCTCCTGATATTGCAGCTGCTGCATAGGATGCTAATCCCACAGGAGGTGTTACATCTGCCATTAAGCCAAAGTAAAAAACAAATAAATGCACTGCGATTAATGGAAAGATAAATCCCGACGCATTTCCAACATCAACCAAAACCGTAGCCATTAAAGATGCAACAACTACATAATTTGCTGTTGTAGGTAGCCCCATTCCCAATAGTAAGCAAAGAAGTATTGTAAGCAAAATTAAGACAATAACGTTATCTCTAGCAATCGTCTCTATAACAATAATTAAATTAGTACTAAGTCCTGTTGATCCAACTGCACCTACAATTATGCCTGCGGTTGCTATAGCGATACCAACACCAACCATGTTTATTGCACCTTTTTGGAAACCAACAATTGTTTGATTATACCATTCAATTAAGCCTGTTTTAAAATCCCTGTTTTTTATAAGTCTATTTATTAAGTTTACTAAAATTAAAGAGACAGTTGCATAAAAGATCGAGAAAGCTGCTGTATATCTCATATAAACAAGTAGAAAAATTAAAACTGCGATAGGTATTAAATAGTGAAGCCCTGATAAAAAAGTTTTCTTTAAATGTGGCACGTCGCTCTCAGGCATTCCTTTTAAGCCAAGCTTCAAAGCCTCAAGATGAGAAATATAAAACAAAGCAATATAAGAAATGATTGCTGGAAGAAATGCATGCTTAACCACTTCAAAATAAGTAACACCTATAAAACTTGCCATAACGAAAGCTGCAGCTCCCATTACTGGAGGCATTATTTGTCCATTAACAGATGATGAAACTTCTATTGCACCTGCTTTCTCTTGTGAAAAGCCTGTCTTTTTCATTATAGGAATTGTAAATGTTCCTGTTGTTACAGTATTAGCAATCGACGAGCCTGAAATCATCCCGGTCATACCTGAGCCAAGTATTGCAGCTTTAGCAGGACCTCCTCTCATTTTTCCAACCATAGCGAAAGCTAAATCTAAAAAATATTTTCCACCTCCTGCTGTTTCAAGTAAAGCACCAAATAAAACGAATAAAAAAATAAAATCTACAGAAACACCAATTGGAATTCCAAAAATTGCCTCTTGATCAAACCATTGAAATCCAACTAGTCTTTTAAGAGAAAGACCTCCATGAGAAATAATATCAGGAGCATATTTTCCAAAATAAGAAAATAACAAAAAACAAATTGCTATAATAACTAAAGGTAAACCAATAGCTCTTCTTGTAGCTTCTAATAAAATAATTATACCGATTGCTCCAATAATCAATTCAACAGGAACCTTGAAGCCAAAGATTTCTTTTACTAAAAGTATTCCTCCCCTATTTACAAGATCATCATAGAAAACATAAATATACAAACAACAAAAAGCTGCTACTAAACTTATTAAAATATCAATTATTGAAATTTTTTTTCCTCTAGCAATTGGAAAGATTAAAAAAGTTAAAGTCAAAGCAAAACCTAAGTGTATAGCTCGAGCTGGTAATCCTTTAAACATTCCAAAATTAAACCAAAAAGGAAACGGTGAAGCGTACCAAAGTTGAAACAAAGTCCAAAGAATAGCTATTCCAAAAACTATTTTAAGGTGTAAACCAGATAAATTACGGGTAGGAGAAATATCTTCCTGAATTTTATCTTTAATTTTTTCTTGGATAGTTTGATTCATTTTTGAAGGATATATTATATCAAAAAAAAAGGCCCAATAAAAATTGGGCCTTTTTATAATAAAACTTTAAAGTTGAATTACATTAATCCAGCTTCTTTGTAGTATTTAATAGCACCTGGGTGTAAAGGAGCAGACAAACCAGCTTTAATCATATCTTCCTTTTTTAAGAAAGAAAATGCTGGATGCTGAGCTTTGAAATCATCAAAGTTTTCCATTACAGCCTTAGTAACTAAGTATACTAATTCTTCAGAAACATCTGCTGAAGTTACAACAGTAGCTTTAACACCAAATGTTGTCGCATCTTTTTTCTGATTTGAGTAAGTTCCTTTAGGAATTACTGCTTTAGCATAATAGTCAGCTCCATCAATTAATCCTTGTACTGGTGATCCAGTTAAATTAATTGGACTAGCTTTAGCTTTACAAGTTGCTGCTTGTTCCATTGCACCATTCGGGAATCCTACTGAATAACCAAATGCATCAATTTTACCGTCACAAAGAGCTTTTACTTGTTCAGAAGAAGTTAATTCAGTTACTGATTTAAAGTAGCTGTTATCAACTCCTTGAGCTTTCATTAACTCTTCCATAGTTCCTCTTTGACCAGAACCAGGGTTACCAATGTTTACAACTTTTCCTTTCAAGCTTTTAAAATCTTTAATTTTTGATTTTTTACTCGCCCAAATTTGGAAAGGCTCATTATGTACTGAGAATACAGCTCTTAAATTACTGAACTGATTTCCTTCCCATTTGCTTGAACCATTGTAGGCATGAAATTGCCAGTCAGACTGAGCAACACCAAATTGAAACTCTCCGTCTTTGATCTGACCTATATTATAGTTAGATCCACCTGTTGAAGGTGCCGTACATCTGTAAGCTTTAGCTGTACCTTTTTTTCTACCGTGATCAGCACTTATTGCTGATTTATGTAACATTTTACAAATAGCGTTACCTGTTTGGAAATATACTCCAGTAGGTCCACCAGTTCCTATAGTAAAGAATTCTGCTGATTTAGCGATTGAGCCTGAAAAAGCAAACAACACTAAAAACGCTGAGATTGATGATATTATTTTTTTCATATTTCCCCCGTTTTGTTATTTTTAATAATTAAACTATGTTTATTGATTTAGGTCAAAGAGATTCTTAAAGATTTTTAGCCCAATTTGATAGCCTTGTTATACCCTCTACAACACTTGGTGCAAATTCTTTAATCATATCTTCATCTATTGAATTATAGTCTTTCACGTTATTATAAAACTTGCTTCCATCAAAGTCGGTATAACTTAACCTAGTTAACATTCTTTTTGGCTTAAAACCAAAATCTGAACCAGGTAACATTGCAACTCCGGTTTCATTTAATATGGCTTCACATAATTTTGATGAATTTTTAAATTTTGTGTTTTTAAATTCTGGCATTAAATAAAAAGCTCCTTGGGGAGGTTTAATTAAAACTTTATTAGATTTTAAATTATTATAAACGTAGTTTCCTACTGCATTTAATATTCCTTTAACTTTATTTTTATATTCGTCATAATTTCCCTCGTAAGCTTCTACCGCAGCATATTGAGTTGGGGTATTTACTGTTGAGTAAGACTCGCTGGCTAATGATTTTAAACTTGTTAAAAAGCTCTTTAATTTTGGTGGAACTGCAAGAAAGCCTAACCTCCAACCACCAGCACCACACCATTTACTTAATCCTCCTGTTATAAAGGTAAATTCAGAGTAAAATTTTGAAATCGAGTTGTATTCATCTTTGAAAGTTAAATCAGTATAAATTTCATCAGACAAAACAATTAGTTTATATTTTTTTGCAACCTTAGCTATTTCTTTTAGATTATTACAAACTGAACCTGAAGGATTATTAGGTGAATTCAAAATAAAAATAATATTTTTTTTCTTTCCAACTTTTTTAATCTTTTTTTCTAACTCTAAAGCTGTTGGAAACCAATTATTTGATCTTTTTGTTTCTAACCAGTGAACTTTATTTGAACCAATTTGAGCTTGTGGTTCATATGATACCCAACCTGGGGCTGGAATAATTATTTCTCCCTTAAATGCTATATGCATAAGAAGCATTGCTTCTTTAGAGCCTGGAGTAATTAGTATGTTTTCTTTTGGATAATTATTTCCAGTTTTTTTTAATAAATACTTTGATATTACTTCTCTTAATTTCACTAAACCTTGAATAGGTAAATATTCTTTTCTATGTGCATGATTTTTCAATGACTCTACAATTGTTTCAGGAACTGGAAAAGGTGACTGACCAAATCCAAATTGATAAACTTTTTTTCCTTGATTGATCAAGTCTTTTGATTTCTCGTTAATAACAAGTGTTGAAGACTCTTTTAATTTTAGAATACTTTTTTTAATGTTTGATGACATTTAACTTATTTTTTATCTATACGGGGACTATATGTTTAAAGTCAATTTAATTATGAAAATGGGAACATTTGACAAAACGATTCGGTCATGTTTTAATCTTATTTTGTTCTCAACTTAGGTCTACATATAGTATAAATAAAAATTTCTAACACAAAAAATGACTAATCAATCTCGAAGAATAATTGCATTACTAGGTCCTACGAATACGGGAAAAACTCATGTTGCAATAGAAAAAATGCTTGAATTTGACTCAGGTATTTTCGGTTTACCCTTAAGATTGTTAGCAAGGGAAGTTTATGACAAGTGTGTAAACAAAGTTGGGGCAGAAAAAGTAGCTTTAATAACAGGTGAAGAAAAAATTATCCCAAGCACTGCTACCTATTTCATTTGTACTGTTGAGTCGATGCCTAAAAATAAAGAAGTCGACTTTATAGCAATTGACGAAATACAAATGTGTTCTGATAGGGAGCGGGGTCATATCTTTACCGAAAGAATGCTAGAGTCTAGAGGAACAAAAATGACAATGTTCTTAGGGTCACAAGTTATGGAAAACATAATTGACGAACTTGTCGAAGGCGTAGAGTTTGAGAAAAAAGAGAGGTTTTCAAAATTAAGTTATTCTGGGATTAAAAAAATATCTCGTTTAGATCGTAAAGTTGCAATAATAGCTTTTTCAATTGAAGAAGTTTATGCAATAGCAGAATTAGTAAGAAGACAAAAAGGAGGAGCTGCGGTTATTATGGGTTCCCTAAGTCCTAAAACCAGAAACTCACAAGTAGGATTGTATCAATCTGGAGATGTAGATTACTTAATCGCAACAGATGCAATTGGTATGGGACTAAATATGGATATAAATGAAATCTTTTTCTCAAATTTAAAAAAATTTGATGGCAAAAAAACTAGGCGTCTTAATCTAATTGAAATGTCTCAAATCGCAGGGCGAGCAGGAAGATACAAAAATGATGGGGGATTTGGAACTACGGGTGACTGTGAAACTTTGAATTCAGATGAAATAGAAAAAATAGAGAAACATCAATTACCAAACACGAAATCAATTTATTGGAGAAATTCAAACCTAAATTTTAGCACCCCAGAAAAGCTAATTACATCGCTCGAGCTTAGACCTGATAAAAAAAATTTATTGAGAACGAATGATTCTCTTGATGAAAGTGTATTAAGATTTTTTCTAAAAAAAGGTGCTAATAATATAATTTATCATAAAAATTTAGAGTTACTTTGGGAATGCTGTCAGATACCTGATTTTGAAAAAAAAGCTTACGGTCAACATATTAATATTATTGATAAAGTGTTCCAATTTCTTTCTACAAGAAAAAAAAGAATTCCAAGTACTTTTATGAAAGAACAACTGAAAGGTCTTGAAAAAGATCATGGGAATGTAGATTTGTTATCACATAGATTATCTAATGTTAGAACTTGGTCATATGTTGCTAATAAAAAGAATTGGGTAGAAAATTCAGATTATTGGGTTCAGCTTACAAAAAGTATCGAAGACAAACTTTCAGATAAATTGCATGATGAATTAACTAAAAGTTTTATTGATAAAAAAATTAGTATTCTCTCGCGTAGTCTTAAACAAGATTTAGTCTTTAATACTGAAATCAATGAAGATGATAAGATTTATATAGATGGGCAGCTAATTGGTGAATTAAAAGGTTTAAAATTTTTAATAGAGGTAACATCAAAAACTTTGGATACAGATATTAAATCAATTAAAAAAGCGGCAAGAAAAGGTGTTGAAAAAGAATTAATAAAAAGAGTGGAAAATATTTTAAGTAACACAGATTTATCGATTAACAATGAAAATAAAATTATTTGGAAAAATAATCCTATTGCTCGATTAAAAAAAGGTAGCAACTACTTAAATCCAGAATTTGATATAATTGCCGACGACTCTTTAGATGAAACATCTAAATTGAAATTAACTAATTTTTTAGCAAAATGGTTAAACAATTATATAAATGATGTTTTGGGAGATTTGATCAAGCTTACAAAACATAAAATTAATAACCAGTATTTAAGAGGACTAGTGTTCCAACTTTACGAGAAAAATGGAGTAGTTAAACGAAATGAAGTTGATAAAATTGTTAAGTTAATTCCTTCTGAAGAAAGAAAAAAATTATGGGGGATGGGAATTAAAATAGGTAGATATCATATTTACTTACCTAAAATGTTGAAACCAAAAGCTGTAGAATTTCGAATAAATTTATGGAATTTGTTTCATAACTTATCCGGTAAAAATTCTATTCCTAAATCAGGATTAAATTTTTTAGTTGATGCAAAATTAGAAAGAAACTTTTTACTACTCTGTGGTTTTGAGAAATTTAAAGAGTTTTTTGTAAGAATTGATATTTTAGAGAAATTATTTATTAAAATAATAGATAGTACAAAAGATAGGAAATTTAAAATTAACTCAAGTATGATGAATTTATTAGGTTGTTCCAAAGAAAATTTCTTTAAATTAATGAATTATATGAATTATAAGAAAGATAAAGAAGAAGATACGTACATTTTTAAAGGTGAAAAGAAGAAAAAAGAAAAGCTATTTAAGTTTGACAATAAAGAGAATCCATTTAATAAACTTCGTGCTTTAAATATAAAATAATTCATGAATAAGCTAGATAAAGAAAGTGTAATTGGTATATCAGCATTATTAGTGCATGCTGCCAGCATTGATGAGAATTATTCAGACCATGAAAAAGAGCTAGTTAAGGAATTTATAAAATCTTACCTTAAAGATGAGAATTCAGATGAAATTTTAAAGAAGGCTGAAGAAATAGAAAAAAACTCTAATCAATTACTTAATTATACAAATATTATTAAACAAAATTCATTAGAAATAAAAAAGGATATTATTGAACATCTTTGGAAAGTATTAATATCTGATAATACTGTTGATCAATATGAATCAAATTTAATGAGAAGGATTTGTGGACTTATATATCTTTCTGATAAAGAGTGTGCTGAAATTAAACTAAACTTACTAAATTCAAAATGACATATATTGTAAAAGATGAATGTATTAAATGTAAGCTGACGGACTGTGTGGAGGTTTGTCCAGTAGATTGCTTTTATGAGGGTGAAAATATGCTAGTGATCAATCCAGATGAATGTATTGATTGTGGAGTTTGTGAACCCGAGTGTCCAATAGATGCCATAAAGGCTGATACTGATGAAAGCGTTAAAGGGATGGAAAAATGGTTGTTGCTTAATAAAAAGTTTTCTGCAATATGGCCTAATATTTCAAAAAAAAAAGAGCCGATGGCCGAACATGAAAAATTTAGAGAAATTAAAGATAAATACGATAAACACTTCTCAGATAAACCAGGAAAATAAAAAATGCCTAAAAAGAAAAAAGTAAAAAAAACAAAAAAAGCTAAAAAAGCTAAAAAAGCAAAAAAAGTAGCAATTAAGAATTCTGCTAAAACTGTAGCTAAACCTATTGAGAAAAAAAATAGCATTCCTGGACCTGATGAAAAACCAGAGATTAAAAAAGTTAAAAAGCAGCCTACAGAAAAACGTATTTATAATTTAAAAGATTTTGTTGTTTATCCAAAGCATGGTGTAGGTAAAATCACAGCTATTGAAAAAGCAAAAATTGGAGAAATTGATATTCAATTTTATAAAATATTAGTTGAAAAAGAAAAATTAACTTTAACTGTTCCTATAAATCAACAATCAAAATTAAGACCAATTTCTTCTATTAATCAAATCAATAAATGTGTTTCTATTTTAAAAACTAAGCCAAAAATAAAGAGAACAATGTGGAGTAGACGTGCTCAAGAGTATGATCAAAAAATCAACTCGGGTAAAATCTATGAATTGGCCGAAGTGGTGAAAGATTTAAATAAGAACACAGATATCATAGCTGATCAATCTTACTCTGAAAGACAATTATTTGAAAAAGCCTATGAAAGGCTAAAATCTGAATTTGAGGCAGTACTAAAAACAAGTCCTGAGGAAGTTCAAAAGAAAATGGATAAAGCCTTAGGTAGAACAAATATTTCAGAGAGTGCAGAATAAAAAAACGCCCTCTTTAAAAAATTAAAAAGGGCGTTTAGTTAAAGAGAAAACTATCTTCTTTTTCTTCTTTTTTTAGCTTTTTTCTTTTTAGTTTTCTTTTTAGCTTTTTTTCTTCTTTTAGCCATCTTTTCTCCCTTGTTTTAAAACAAATCTTAATGATTCGTTTGTTAATTAAACATTAATTATTAAAAGATTCATGTCAAACATAAATTATTTTACAAAATTGATTCAAAATTAAATTTTTTTATAAATTTT